>DASRJV010000163.1:0-5042 GCA_035649295.1 Propionibacteriaceae bacterium | reverse complement strand
GTTCGTACGGTGAGCTCCCGCAAGTCCGCCGGTGAATCGACCAGCGCCGACCAGCGCTGGCCCGCGGCAACCAGCACCGCTCCGGCCAGCTCGGCTGGATCAGTGCTTAGCGCCGTGCACCAGCGGAGCAGATCCGCCAGCTCGTCGGCGTGCACCCATCCAGGCTAGGCGTCCTTTTCTTGGGACGGCCGGTCGCGCGTGGCGTGCTTGCCCGAGCCTCCGCGCACCTGTCGGTCAGCATCCCACGTAGCGTGAGACGTTGACGCTTTGCCCGGCAGGCATGCCATGCACAGCGTCAACATCCAACACAGCGTGGGATGTTCACGGTCCGGGCAGTACTAACTTCCGAGAGCAGCGGAGACGACCGACCGGGCCGCCTCCTGGACCTCCGAGAGGTGCTCGGGGCCCTTGAATGACTCGGCGTAGATCTTGTAGACGTCCTCGGTGCCGGAGGGCCGGGCGGCAAACCAGGCAGACTCCGTCGCAACCTTCAGGCCGCCGATGGCGGCGTCGTTGCCGGGTGCTCTGGTCAAGATCGCAGTGATCGGTTCTCCGGCCAGCTCAGTGGCGGTGACCGAGGACGCATCAAGCTTGGAAAGCTTGGCCTTCTGCTCGCGATTCGCGGGTGCGTCGATGCGGGCGTACGCCGGTGCGCCGTGTTCGGCTGTGAGCTCGGCATAGAGCTCGCTTGGCGACTTGCCAGTGACCGCCTTGATCTCGCTTGCCAGCAGGGCGAGCAAGATGCCGTCCTTATCGGTGGTCCAGGTGCTGCCGTCGAGTGCCAGGAACGATGCCCCTGCCGATTCCTCACCGCCGAAACCGATCTCGCCCGTGCGTAGTCCTGGCACGAACCACTTGAAACCGACTGGCACCTCGACAAGCGTCCGGCCCAAGTCTGCGGCGACTCTGTCGATCATGGATGAGGAGACCAAGGTCTTGCCGACACCCGCGTCCGGACGCCAGCCGGGCCGGTTTGCGTAGAGGTATTGGATCGCCACGGCGAGATAGGCGTTGGGGTTCATCAGCCCGGCGTCCGGGGTCACGATGCCATGCCGGTCGGCATCGGCATCATTGCCCGTGGCGATGTCGTACTCGTCCTTGTTGCGGATCAGGCTAGCCATGGCGTTGGGCGAGGAGCAGTCCATCCTGATCTTGCCGTCGGTGTCGAGGGTCATGAATGACCAGGTTGGGTCGATCTTCGGATTGACTACCGTCAGGTCGATGCCAAGGTTTTCCGCGATGTAGCCCCAGTACTGCACGCTGGCCCCACCCATCGGGTCAGCGCCTATGTGCACTCCAGCGTCTCGCACCGCCTTCAGGTCCACGGCGTTGACCAGATCTTCGCAGTAGGCGCCGAGGTAATCGAAGCGATTGATCTCGGAGAACACATCGGCGTACGGCCGTCTGCGGATCGCCGAGCCGTCGGCCAGCAGTTCGTTGGCCCGCGCCGCAATGGCGCTCGTCGCATCAGTGTCTGCCGGGCCACCGTGTGGTGGGTTGTATTTGAAGCCGCCATCGCGCGGCGGGTTGTGCGACGGGGTCACCACGATTCCGTCGGCGGTGTTGTTCGCCGTTGCCGTTGCGTTGTGTACGACTATCGCGCGCGAGATTGCAGGTGTCGGTGTGTAGTCCTCGTCGTCCTCGGCGCAGACGTTGACGCCGTTGGCCAGCAATACCTCGATGGCGGTCGTCCAGGCAGGAGTGGAGAGCGCGTGGGTGTCCTTGCCGATGTAGAGCGGCCCTGTAATGCCCTGGGATGCGCGGTACTCGACAATCGCCTGAGTCGTAGCGGCGATGTGCGCATCGTTGAACGCGGTGTCGAGGCTTGATCCTCGATGTCCGGAGGTCCCGAATGCAACCTGCTGATCGGGATTGCTGGGGTCAGGCACCAGGTCGTAATAGGCACTGATGACAGCGTCGACATCGATGAGGTCTTCTGGGAGGGCCGGCTGGCCGGCGCGAGGATGAGCCATGGGCCACATTCTGCCGACAAACGCAGGCGCCGCGCGACTACTTCTGGACGAGGTGGTCGCGGCTTGAAACGCCGCGCACCGGCCGAACAAGGGTTCTGCCAGGATGGGGAGCATGAGCTCGTCCAGCTTCAACCGTCCTGGCGCCGTTGATCTTTCTCAGCTCACGCAGCGGGCACAGCAGTCGGCTTCCGGTTCATCGCTTGGACCGCGAACTGCCGGTGGGTCCTACGTTGTCGAGGTCACCGAGCAGACCTTCGAAGCCGAGACCATTCGCAAGTCTGCCAAGCACCCGGTGGTCGTCGAGCTTTACTCGCCGCGAGTTGCCAGCGGGCAGCAGCTATCTGACGCCTTGATCGAGATCGCGAACGCCTCAGACGGCAAGTTCCTGCTCGCCCGGCTGAACGTCGATACCGCTCCCGGAATCGTCCAGGCGCTTGGCCTGCAGGCGGTCCCCACCGTGATCGCGTTGATCAACGGTCAACTAGCTCCGCTGTTCCAAGGAGTGCTGCCTAAAGATCAAGTGCAGGCCGCAATTGATCAACTGCTGACGGCCGCGGTGGCGAACGGGATGGTGGGACGCGTTGAGCCGGCGGGTTCTGAGCAGGCAGCGCCAGAGCCAGAGCCAGAGGCAGATCCCAGGTTCGCGGCTGCCGATGCGGCGCTGGAGCGCGGAGACTTTTCGGCCGCACGGGAGGAGTTCGACAAGCTGCTGCAAGCCAACCCCAACGACGTAGAGGCCCAAGTCGGCAAGGCACAGGCAGGACTGTTCGCCCGTGCGGCGGTGCTTGATCCGCAGTCCACCCTGGCTGCGGCAGATGACTCCGATGACATGGACCGTCAGTTGGCAGCCGCCGATGTCGAGATGATCACCGGACAGGTGGAAGCCGCCTTCACACGCTTGATCGGAATGATCAAGAGACTGTCCGGTGAGGAGCGGGACCAAGTTCGGGTACGCCTACTGGAATTGTTCGAGACGCTTGGCAACACCGATGAGCGGGTCCTCAAGGCTCGCCGGGATCTGATGACTGCACTCTTCTGAGCGCGGATCTGTGCTGAGCCTGTCGAAGCGCGCTGTCCGACGATCGAGCCGTACGCCGTGAGCGAGCCACATATGCTGGCGCGGTTCTTGCTCAGCACACAGGAGACCGAATGAGGCAGTTGCTTCTCGTCGCGCTGGCGGCATTGATGGCGGTCGCTGGCTGCTCGAACAGCCAGTCTGCCGGAGAAACACCTTCGCCCGCGCAGCCCGCAACATCGGCTACGACCAGCAATCCGACGCTGACTACGCCGGCACCGGCTGCACCGGCCGCCGACTGCCTGGATGGGCGCTATCGCCTGGTTCGGTTCATTGGCGTCGGCGACAAGGGCACCTTCGGCACGGGTGAAGGCGGAGATGTAGCGGTCACCTTCGACAACGGGGCCTACGTGCTTCGCGGCGCAGGCGAAGACCCTGTCAAACTCACGCTGGCAGGGCAGTCTGCCGATCTGCTGGTGGACGGCAGCATCAGCGGTGACTATCGGATAGCGGGCACCAAAGCGATCTTTACTGTGGGCAAGGGCACCGGCTCGTCGACGCTCTCCGTCGGATCATCGAAGGAGTCCGTGTCGATGGCACAGGTTGGCAACGTGCTCGCCCCGGACGGCGAAGCCGGATTGGCTTGTGCGAATGACGCGCTCATCGTCACTCTCCAAGACGTCCGGTTGGAGTTTGGCAAGGCCTGATCAATTCCGACAGGCATGCGCCCTTCGACAGGCTCAGGGCGCATCGTCGCTAGGGCGTGCGCCCGTCCTCGGTGTAGGCCATCTCCTCGGGGCCGAGCGAGGCCGCCAGCACCAGCCGCCGATGGGCGATCGCGGTGACCAGCCCGGCCGCAGTGTCGAGGTCGACCAGGGCGACGCGCTTGATCTCGGTCGGCTGGAGCGACCAGGCGGCCAGATCATCCTCGCTGACTATGCCACCGTCAAAGATCATCTCGATCGCGTCGTCCCAACCGAGATAGGGAGGCATCCAGTCCACGACGAGGAGCCGGCCGACGGCCAACGTAATGCCGAGCTCTTCGGTGACCTCACGGATCGCGCCTTGTCGCGGCGTCTCGTACGGCTCGACGATGCCGCCAGGCAGTTCCCAATCGGGCTTGAACTGCGTTTCGCAGAGCAGCACTCGTCCTTGCCGGTCCCGCAGCAGCACGTGGGCGATCAGACGCTTCTTCGGCAGCGCCGAATTCATCACGCCTGAGAAGCCGTGCGGACCGTGCACCTGGTCCGATGCAAGCCGTGCGAACAAGCAGACGTCACTGTACGAACCGTCGGGCCGCTCGACCGCCTGGCGGCGAATTCCCTCCAGTCGAAAGCCCGAACGCAGCACCGCCCGCCGGGCAATCAGATCCTCGGCTGGCAGTGTGACCTCGAGCCGGCGTAGGCCCCGGTCGACGAACGCGTCTTCCGCCGCAGCTCTGAGTGTCTGTTCGAGCAGCTCGGCGCTGACCGATCCGCTCCAGTCGAACGTGCCGATTCCGTCTTCGGAGACGTTGATTGTCAGAGCGAGGTCAGTCACGATTCGCGGGCTGAGCTTGTCGCAGCGCGCCTGTGGATGGGCGCCGGCCCGAGCCCGCCGAAGGGCTGAGGACGCTTATGGGGGTGGCCGGGTCCGACTCGGCTGTGCTCATGACTGACCAACGTAGTCGACAGCCGCCAGGATGAGATCATGACTGACTCTGGGTGCCACGAGCAATGGGGTTCCAATTGTGGTGGTCGGCAACCTGCCAGTGTCAGCAGAGCGAGGTCACTGACACGACACCTAGGCCGGCGAGTCGGGACTGCTTGGCGAGTCGGGTGAATCCGGGCTGTCCGGCGAGTCTGGCGACTCAGCACTTGCCGGAGACGCGGCAGCTGCTGCATCCCCTACATCGGCAGAAGCATCCTCGTCGCTGTCGTCCCCAACGGCGGGCTGCTCCGGTTCGGCATCCGTAGCGAGGGCCGTCGCTGCAGCTTTGGCACGTCGCGGCTGCGTGGGTCCAGTCACGGCCGTGTCGGTCGTGGTGGCGTGTGGCGAAGCCACCTTGGCGGCGG
>DASRJV010000162.1:0-3970 GCA_035649295.1 Propionibacteriaceae bacterium | reverse complement strand
CAACGCCCAGGCCGTCGAAGACGTCAAGAGGGCTCTGCAGAACTCAGCAGGTGGCTAGCTCCACCTGAAAGTGGTCACGACTGAGAAACATGTGCCCGTCGCGAGTCGGTTGTCGCGTTCGACCACTTTCGGCAGGAAGCTCCTAGGCTGATGCCCCCTCCTGGGCAACGCCAGCGACCGCGGTTGGGTCGCCGAGGGAGTAGCGGTTGAAGGCCTCGGCTGCTGCGTTGCCGTCGTAAAGGCCATCGCGCGCCAGAGATTCGAGAGTGGCGACCACGATCGACTCCGCATCCACCAGGAAGTAGCGCCGGGCCGCCGCCCGGGTATCGGCGAAGCCGAACCCGTCAGTGCCCAGCGAGCACCAGGTATGCCCCACCCAGGGGGCAATCTGATCTTGGACCGCCCGCATGTAGTCGCTGACCGCGATCACCGGTCCCGGTGCGCCCTCGAGCGCCGTCGTGACGTACGGCGAGCGTCGCTTCTCTGCCGGATGCGTAAAGTTCCACTTCTCGGTATCGACCGCGTCGCGGCGCAATTCGTTCCATGAGGTCACCGACCAGACATCTGCAGCAACGCCCCATTCGTCGGCCAGCATCTGCTGCGCCCTGCGCGCTGCCGTCATGGTTACGCCGGACACCAAGATCTGCGCACGCGGCCGATCACCCTCCAACGGCGATGCTGCGTAGTGGTACATCCCGCGCAGCAAAGCCTCGACGTCCAGGTTCTCGGGAGCGCCTGGCTGGGCGACCGGCTCGTTGTACATCGTGATGTAGTAGATGACGTCCTCGCCCTCCGGATGGTCTGGGTCGTCGTGTCCGTACATCCGGCGCAGCCCGTCCTTCACAATGTGCCCGATCTCGTAAGCAAAGGCGGGGTCGTAATGAACGACTGCTGGGTTGGCGCTGGCGAGCAACGGTGAGTGGCCATCCGCGTGCTGCAAGCCTTCGCCGGTGAGTGTGGTGCGGCCCGCCGTCGCACCGAGCAGGAAGCCGCGGGCGAGCTGGTCCGCCATCGCCCAGATCCAGTCGCCGCTTCGCTGGAATCCGAACATCGAGTAGAAGATGTAGAACGGAATCATTGGCTCACCGTGCATCGCGTACGCCGATCCGGCACCGATCACCGAGCCCATGGCACCGATCTCCGAGATGCCCTCGTGCAGCAACTGGCCCTTCACGGATTCCTTGTACGACAGCAGCAGCTTGCGGTCGACCGACTCGTAGGTCTGGCCATGCGGGCTGTAGATCTTGGCGGTCGGGAACATCGAGTCCATGCCGAAGGTGCGGAACTCATCCGGTGCGATCGGCACGATCCGGTGACCGATTTCCTTATCGCGCATCAGATCCCGGAGCAGCCGCACGAAGGCCTGGGTTGTTGCCACCTTGGTCTTCTCACCCGCCGGCTCCATGACCGGCGCATAGACCTCATCGCCGGGCAGCTTGATGACCGTCGGCCGCACCCGCCGTTCAGGCAGATAACCGTACAACTCCCGCCGGCGCTCCTGAAGGTAGACAATCTCCTCCGAGTCGTTGCCCGGGTGATAGTACGGCGGGTTGTACGCGTCCTCGAGCTGGCTATCGGGAATCTCCAGATACAGCCGGTCCCGGAACGCCTTGAGATCCTTGGTGGTCAACTTCTTCATCTGGTGGGTGGCGTTTCTGCCCTCAAGCGCGCCGATGGTCCAGCCCTTGACCGTCTGTGCCAAGATCACCGTGGGCTGGCCCACGTGCAGGGTGGCGGCCTTGAACGCCGCGTACACCTTGCGGTAGTCATGTCCGCCGCGGGAGAGCACCTTGATCTGGTCGTCGGACATCCCCGCGACCATCTTCTGCAATCGTGGATCGGAGAAGAAGTTGTTCCGGATGTAGGCACCATCCTCGACCAGGTAGGTCTGGAACTGTCCGTCCGGCGTGGTGTTCATCCTGTTCACCAGCGCGCCATCGGAATCGGCGGCCAACAGCGGATCCCAGTCGCGTCCCCAGAGCACCTTGATCACGTGCCAGCCGGCACCCAGGAAGATTGACTCGAGCTCTTGGACGATCTTGCCGTTGCCACGGACCGGTCCGTCAAGCTGCTGCAGATTGCAGTTGATCACCCAGGTGAGGTTGTCGAGCTCCTCCCGCGCGGGAAGTCCGATGGCCCCGAGCGACTCCGGCTCTCCCATCTCGCCATCGCCGAGGAAGCCCCAAATCCGCTGCTGGGATGTGTCCTTGATGCCGCGATTCTGCAGGTAGCGGTTGAAGCGGGCCTGGTAGATCGAGTTGATGGCGCCGATACCCATGGAGACGGTCGGGAACTCCCAGAAGTGAGGCATCAACCTCGGGTGAGGATAGGAGGAAAGTCCGTTGCCCGGTCCGCGCGACACCTCCTGGCGGAAGGAGTCCAGCTGATCGGTGGTGAGGCGCCCTTCCAAATATGCCCTGGCGTAGATGCCAGGAGACGCATGGCCCTGGATGAAGACATGGTCGCCGCCGCCAGGATGATCCTTACCGCGGAAGAAGTGGTTGAAGCCGACCTCGTACAGGCTGGCCGCACTCTGGTACGTCGCGATGTGGCCACCGACCTCAAGACCCTTGCGGTTGGCCTTGCTGACCATGATCGCCGCGTTCCACCGGATGAAGGCGCGAATCCGTCGCTCGACATGCTCATCGCCCGGGAACCAGGGTTCGGACTCGGGCGGAATCGTGTTGATGTAGTCACTGCTCCGCAGCGCAGGCAGGCCTACCTGACGCGCCCGCGCGCGCTCAAGAAGCTTGAGCATGATGAACCGGGCACGGTTCCTTCCTTTGTCCTCGAGCAGGCCGTCGAGTGACTCCAGCCAGTCGCCAGTCTCATCGGGATCGATATCGGGTAGCTGGCTGGTCAAGCCGGCAGCAGTGATGGCCGGGTGAGGCCCTGGCATTGCCATGCAGAACGCTCCTTACGTCTCAACCAACTCCGGTGGGGGCTGGGTGCAGGTCGCAACGTTGCACATCCATCCTGTCACTTCCGCATGATCACGTGGCTCCAGATGCGGCGTAGATTGCGACGCTCCGCGTCGGCGGCGGATCGCGCTTGGGATCCGCTGTCGTCGTCCTCGCTCGGAGACGAAACAGCGTGTCTCCTTGCTCGTCCTCCGATCAGCGGCGCGCGATCCGGGATGCTCATCGACGGCGTGGGGTTACGCGGGGCAGCATGCCTCTGGCAGGCTGTGCCCAGAAGATTCACCCGGACTGAATTCATGGCTTCAGTGTTAGCTGGAGCTGCGGCTGAAAGGAGGCGGCACGTCGGGATGAGCGGGATCTCTTCTCGCCGTGATCAGAGCGCCAAGGTGCGCTGCGGCCGCCACTGTGTCGAGTCAACATCGTGGAGGTCTGAGTGACCTCGACAGCTGGTGCCGGGGGATCAAGGAATTTGAGTGACAAGCTAGGCCTCGCCCGCGGCCTCGTCGTACAAGAGCTCGGCTGGGACGAGGACGCCGACGACGACGTCCGGATCATGATCGAAGACGCGATCGACGGCGAGCTCATCGAGGACGCGATGGAGGCCGTCGATCTGGTGCTGCTGTGGTGGCGCGATGGCGACGGCGATCTGGTGGACAGCCTTGTCGATGCACTAACCGATCTCACCGACGCCGGCTACATCTGGCTGATGACGCCGAAGGTCGGACGCAGTGGCTACGTCGATGCCGCGGATGTAGCCGAAGCGGCGATAACCGCTGGTCTGGCCCTGACCAACAGCGTGCCTGTGTCGTCTGACTGGACTGCCACCAAGCTGGTCCGACCCAGGGGTTCCCGTCGATGAGCCTTGGGCTCGGTCAGCCGGCTCCCGCGTTCACGGCTCGCAATCAGCACGGCGAGCTGGTCACGGTGAATGGTTTACGCGGCGCTCCGGCCGTGATCATCTTCTATCCCTGGACATTCTCGAACATCTGCCGTGACGAGCTCGCCGCTGTCCGTGATGATCATGAGAACTTCCGCATCCTCGGCGCTCG
>DASRJV010000161.1:0-5723 GCA_035649295.1 Propionibacteriaceae bacterium | reverse complement strand
TCTGGCCAGTAGCACACACCGGCTGGCTCTATCCAACAGTCGCAGTGGTTACCGGGATTGCGCTGGTGTGGCAGGCCTGGCAGCTGCTGTCTCGCGCCCGTCGGGGCCTCACCGACGCGGCGCTGAAGCCGATGCGGTTGTTCCACTGGTCGAACTCCTATCTCGCGCTGGTCTTCGTCGCGGCCGCGGTGGACACACTGCTGCGCTAAGGCGTTTCGCGAGCTTGCGGAATCACCGGCCCAGCGAGTCGGCCATCCGGCGCCGCAGCGGCGGCACCGCGGCAACGATGCGCAGAACGGTGCGGAAGGCGCTGCGACCGAGACCGCTGGCCGAGCCGGCCTGCCGCGCGTTGCTGAGCGATCGTTTGACTGCGGCGAAGCCGTAGTCGCGCATCCGCTCCTCGTACTCGTGCACCGCCGGCACCAGCTCGCGCTCCCCGGATGCGACTGCTATCAGCTGACGCCGCAGCAGGTCGGCGTCGCGCAGGGCGGTATTGGCACCGACGCCGGCCATCGGCGTCATATTGTGAATGGCGTCGCCCAGCAGGGTCACCCGCCCGGTCTGCCATGGGTCGACAGGCGTCGAGCTGCGCACCCGGAGCGCATTCACAGTCGCCGGGTCGGACCCACCAATCAACTCACGCAACGCCGGCGCCCAGCCGACGGTGCGGTCGAGAACCATTGCCTGCAGGTCAGAGCCGTTCAAGGTTTCGGTATTCACCGGGAAATAACTGGCCGCGTCGGCGTACGCCCAGAACGTGTAGGCGGTTGCGTTGTCGAGCAGGAAGCCGGGCGGCGGGCTGCCGTCGACGATGGTCTTCCGGTCGGGCTGCCAGACCGCAGTGAACAAGAAACCACTTGCGGCCGGGATGACGATGTTGGCGTCCTCGCGGAGGACGCGCGGTAGATCGGCTCGGTCCAGAGGGTGCTTGCCGGCGACGGCCAGGATGCCGGTATCGATCCGCTCCGCGTGGGGGAGGAGTTGCTGTCGTACGCGGGAATTGGCCCCGTCGGCGCCGATCAGTATGTCGGCCGCGGCGGACGTGCCGTCGGAGAAGTGTGCGATGACCCGCTGGTCGGTGCCGAGCTCGTATCGTTCGAAGGTCTTGCCGAGGCACACAACATCGTCCAGATCGGTCAGCAGCACCTCGCGCAAACTGATCCGGCTGGCGCCGTAGTGGGTGTCGGCCGGGTCGGCTTCGGGCAAGATCTCTGCACCGGCAAACCGCAGCAGATCATCCAGCTGTTCGGTGGCGAAGCCGAAGCCGCCGCCATTGATCGAAACGGATTCGAGGAACTGCCGCCACACCGACGGCGGCAAACAGTCGTGCAGCGCGCGGCTGCCATCCGGGTTGATGTGGATGCGGTAGCCCTGGAGCCAGTCGGTACGGGCTTGGGTGCGCTCATAGACGGTGACCGGTATTCCGGCGCGATGCAACCCCTGCGCCAGGCAGAGACCACCTATGCCGCCACCGATGATCATGACGTCGAGTTTGTTGGGCGTAGTCATGTCCTCAAGTTTCATACGGACGCAGTACTTTGTCAAATGGATACATGATTAGCTCAATTTTTGAAATGATTATGTTAGGGTGATCCTATGAACCCACCCCGCCGCTCTCCCACCGGTCAGGAACGCAAGCGCGATCCCGAGCGCACCCGCGAGCGCATCCTCGACGCTGCGGCGGTCGAATTCGGCGAGCACGGATTCGCCGGTGCCCGGATCAGCGCGATCGCCCGTAGAGCAGGCGTCAACGAGCAGTTGATCTCCTATTACTTCGACAGCAAGGAGGGCCTCTACCGGGCACTGCAGCAGCACTGGCAGATGATCAGTGCCGACGCCAGCCGGCCCGAGCTACCGATAGCCGACGTGGTCGCCGCGTTTCTCCGTCTCAACGTCGAGCAGCGATCTTTCGCTCGGCTGCTGGCTTGGGACGGCCTGGCCCACACCGGCAGCGACGCAGTGGTGCAAGACGCGTACTTCGCTGAGATGGTCGAGGAGCTGCTGCGCCGGCAGCGCGCAGGCGAGCTGGCCAATGACCTGGATCCGGCACATGTGTTGCTGATGCTCTTCGCGGCCGCACTCGCCCCGACCGTGATTCCGCAGATCGCCCGCCAGCTCACCGGCCTGTCTGCCGACTCAGCCGAGTTCCAGGCGGCGTACGCCGACCAGCTGCGACGTGTCGTCGAACGACTGGCCGACTAGCTCGGCCTGAGGTGTCCGTACGAGTTCGAGGTCGCAGCCCCAACGAATGCCCGGAAAATGCCGTGCTGGATCGGGTCGGTGTCGGCCAAGTCCTCGAGATGCCACTGCACGCCCAGATACCAGCCCTCATGATCGGCGAGGGTGACCGCCTCGATGGTGTTATCAGCTGCGTGAGCTGCAGCCACCAGTCTGTCGCCGAGAACGGCGATGCATTGGTGGTGGGAGCAGGAAATGGTGATCTGATCATCGGCGACGACCTGGCGCAGCGGCGACTCGGCGTCCAGTTCGATGTCGTGCACAAAGTTCCTGTGGTTGCGGCCGATCTCCTCGGTCATGTCCTGCACCAGCGTGCCGCCGAGCGCCACATTGACCACCTGGTTCCCGCGGCAGATCGCAAGCAGCGGAATCCTGTCCGCGATCGCCCAACGGGCGAGGGCGAGGTCGAAGGCATCCTGAGTTTCGTCGACGTTGTACAGCGTCGGGTGGGGTTGCTCTCCATACCAGCGTGGAGACAGGTCCCCGCCGCCGGGAAGCAGGATTGCGTCCGCCATCCAGAACCGCTGTTGCAGCCTCTTGAGGTGAGGTTCTCCCAGTGTTGTGGGATGGACTACCAGTGGTTCACCACCAGCCTCCCAAACCGCCGCAAGCAACTTGGCTGCGGCGACCTCGGCTTCGTACCGCAGCGCGCTGGCATCTTGAGAGAACCGCGCCGGGATGATGACCAGCGGGCGGGCGTCAGGGGATCGATCACCCATCTAGATCAGCCGAGCGTCGCCTCACCGACAACAGCAAGTTGGTGGTGGTCGCAATAGCTAGCGAAGCGCCGAGAAGGTGCAGGGCAACCAGCCAAATCGGCAAGCCCAGCTGGTACTGGGCCATACCGATTCCCCCTTGCGCGATCTCGACCAGCACGAGTAGGAGTGCGGCTCTGCTGCGCAGCAGCAGAAGGCAAATCATGCTCGCTGCGACGGTCGCGTAGACCATCCCGCTGTGCAAACGAGTAAGCAATAGCCCATCCAGCCCGTTCCGCGGCGCATTCTCATCGCCTGCGTGCGGTCCGCTACCGGTCACCAGGGTGCCGAGCCAGATAGCCAGCCACATCAAAACGAAGGTGACCCGAGTGGCTGCGACCGACACGCCCGATGCATCTGTAGGCAAGAGGTGCCAGGTCTTCCGCACCAGCCAGACTGCGAGTGCGATCAGAACCATCGACAGCAGCAGGTGCAGCCCCACCACGTACGGGTTGAGCTGCGTCAGCACCGTGATCCCACCAATGACGCCTTGGAGCGGGATGCCGATCGCCAAGCCGGCCGTCAGCCAGCGCAGGTCGGACCGCGGCCGTTCATTCTCCCGGTAGAGCAGCGCACTGACAAAGGTCAGCGCGGCGGCGATGATCAGCACGAGGGTGAGCAGCCGGTTCCCGAACTCGATCGCTCCATGGATGCCGAGTTGCGGATGGGAGACGTAGGAGTCGTCGGTGCATCTGGGCCAGGTCGGACAGCCCAGCCCCGAGCCGGTCAGCCGTACCAGGCCGCCCGTCACCACAATGAGGATGTTCATCACCAAGGTGACGACCGCCCAGCGCCGCAATGCATACGGCCCACGCACCACCCGTAGCACAGTGGGCAGCAGTCCGCCGCTCTTGGCTACCTCAGCTTCAGGAGGCAGCTGCTTCACGACGTCCATCGAAAGCCCTTCCATGCGGCGAGGCCAGCGGCCAAGAGCCAAGCTAGCAAGACCAGCACCGGCCAGCCCAGAAGTTGCCCGTTCGCCGCTGCTCTCAGCCCTTCGCCGAGGGCCGCTGTTGGCAATACCTCGATCACCGGACGCAGTGCGGCGGGATAACGCTGCAGCGGAATGATCAGCGCTCCGCCGATCACCAAGATCACATAGATCAGATTGGCAAGGCCTAGTGTGGTCTCCGCGCGGAGTCGGCCCGCGAGCAACAAGGCGAGGCATACGAACGTAGCTGCTGCCAAGATCACCAGGATCACCGCCAGCCCGGCGGACAGCGGCGTGAACCTGGGTCGCCAGCCGAGGCCGAGGGCGGCACCTGCCAAGATCACCAGCTGGCCAAGCATGATCATGATCACGGCCAGGGCTTTGCCGGCGAGCAGGCCCGGCTTGCCCAGTGGCGTTGTCGCCAGCCGCTCCAGCACTCCGTAGCGCCGCTCGAAGGCTGTGCTGATCGCTACCGAGGTGAAGGCCGATGACCATACCGCCAGCGCGAGCACCGACGGTCCAAGCAACTCAAGACTGCCGATCGAGGAGCTGGCGAACTGCCCGGCGATCAAGATCGCCAGCGGGATCACCAGGGCCAGCAGTAGTTGCTCGGCATTGCGGATCAGGAGTCGGGCCTCGATGAGTCCGTGCCGGATGATCCTTTTGGCGGGCGGTGCCGGGGCGGGCGCGGGCGAGAGGTCAAGCGTGGTCACGAGGTTGCCTTGGCCCTGGTATGGGTGAGGAAGACGCTCTCCAGACTGCCCCCGGACTTCGTGAGCTGGCGCACCGTGCCCGAGATGGCGACCCGGCCGCAGTCGACGATGAACACCTGGTCGGCAAGTGCTTCGGCCTCGTCCATGGCGTGAGTGGTCAGCAGCATGGTGACACCGTTGGCGCGCAGTTCCCGCAGCAGCAGCCAAGTGGCGCGGCGAGCATGCGGGTCCATACCGGCCGTGGGTTCGTCCAGGAAGACCAGCTCGGGTCGTCCGACGAGCGCACCGGCCAGGTTGACGGCCTGTTGCTGACCACCAGAGAGGCGTCGGTACGGCGTCCTGGCGCAGTCAGTGAGCCCCAGCCGCTCGATCAGCGCCGGCACCGGCAGCGGATTGGCGTACAAGCCAGCGAGATAACGCAAGAGCTCCATTGTCCTGATCCCCGACCAGGAACCAGCGCTTTGCGGCATCAGCCCAATGCGTCCGGCGAGCATCCGCGAGCCAGCCGGCAGCCCCAGCACTGTGACTGTTCCCTCAGAGGGCCGGATGAGGTCCGTACAGCAGCGGATGAGTGTGGTTTTGCCAGCGCCGTTCGGGCCGAGAACCGCGGTCAGCGCGCCGGCCTTCGCCTCCAACGCAAGCCCGTCGAGAACGTTGCGGCTACCGAATCTGACGACCAAATTGTCGACCCGCACAGCGCTGTCGGGACTGGGCACCGATGAATTCTAGACGGATGGACTGAGTAACTGAGCAGATGCGCCTTGAGCCCGTCGAACACCGCCCTTCGACAAGCTCAGGGCACAGGTGTCGCTCATTTACCGGCGGAGAGGATGTCGCCTAGGTCGTACTTGACCGGCTCCTCGAGCTGCTCATACGTGCAGGAGCGGGGATCTCGATCAGGTCGCCAGCGATTGAACTGGGCGGTGTGCCGGAAGCGATCACCCTCCATGTGCTCGTAACGGACCTCGACGACGAGCTCGGGTCGCAGCGGGATGAAGGAAAGGTCCTTCTTGGCATTCCACCGGCTGAACTCAGAGCTGCGCGGCGTTGGGGTACCTTCTTCTTGCTTGGCCCATGCCCATGGAT
>DASRJV010000160.1:0-8914 GCA_035649295.1 Propionibacteriaceae bacterium | reverse complement strand
CGCCTCCTGGCCAGCCTTCGGCAGGGCCACCGTCAGGTGCCGACTTCCACATCGAGGGCCTGGCCCCCTATGTGACTCCGAATGACGACTTCTATCGGATCGACACCGCACTCCAGGTGCCCATGGTCGATCCTGCAACGTGGACGCTCAGGATCACCGGGATGGTGGAGAACCCCATCCAGATCAACTACGCCGAACTGACCGCGAAGCCACTCGTGGAGCACATGACCACTCTGACCTGCGTCTCCAACGAGGTTGGGGGTGACCTGGCAGGCAACGCACTCTGGCTGGGATACCCCATCCGCGAGCTTCTGGCCGAGGCGAAGCCGCTCGCGGGCGCCGACATGGTGTTGTCCAAGAGTCACGATGACTGGACCGCCAGTACGCCACTGTCGGCGCTCACCGACCCAAACCGGGAGGCCATTCTGGCGATTGGCATGAACGGCGAGCCCTTGCCCATCGAGCACGGCTTCCCCGTCCGCATGGTGGTTCCCGGCCTGTACGGCTTCGTGTCCGCGACGAAGTGGGTGACGTCGCTGAGGGTCACCACGTACGCCAAGGAGCAGGCCTACTGGACCCCGCTCGGCTGGTCTGCTCGCGCTCCTATCAAGCTGGCCTCGCGGATCGACGTGCCGCGCAAGTCGACTGTCGATCCAGGGACTGTCGTAGTGGCCGGAGTCGCGTGGGCCCAGCACACAGGCATAACGGCCGTCGAGGTGCAGGTCGACCAAGGGGCCTGGCAGCCGGCGCAGCTCGCCGAGACCACTGGTCCTGACACCTGGAGGCAATGGAAATACACCTGGCAGGCCACCTCGGGCACGCACACGCTGACTGTTCGAGCCACCGATGCGAACGGAACGCTTCAGACGGCCGAGGTCGCGCCGCCCGCGCCAAACGGTGCAACGGGATATCACTCGATCAAGGTCAAAGTCCGCTGACCAACGCCGACTTGTCTGCAATCCTGCCGTGATATAGCACGACTGGATTCTGAGAAGTCGGCTTGCATTAGGTTCGTAATGTGCGCATCGCGGTAGCCCGGGAAGTGGTTCCCGGCGAGGCTCGCGTTGCGCTGGTTCCCGAGCTGCTGGGCAAGCTGCGAGGCGCCGGTTACGAGGTCGCGGTGCAGACCGGAGCGGGCACGGGCGCCCTCCTCACCGACGCTGCGTACAAGGCGGCCGGGGCTCTGGTAACCGAGCACCCCTTCGACCAAGCGGACTTGGTGCTGAGCGTGCAACCGCTTGGCCCCGAATGTTTGGCGCCGTTGCCATCCGGAGCGGCGACGATCTCGTTCTTTCCACTGGCTGGGCGGCCCGGCGACATCGCCCAGCGCCGCGACCGGAAGATCACAACCTTCGGGATGGAGTACGTGCCGCGGATCTCGCGCGCCCAATCCATGGATGCGCTGAGCTCTCAGGCCATGGTCGCTGGCTATCGGGGAGCAATCGTCGCCGCCGAGATGCTGGGCCAGTTCTTCCCGCTCAGCATGACGGCTGCAGGTACGGTGCCACCGGCCCAAGTCGTCGTGCTCGGTGCCGGCGTCGCAGGACTGCAGGCGATCGCAACCTGCCGGCGCTTGGGTGCGGTGGTCAAAGGCTATGACGTACGCGCCGCTGCCGCAGAAGAAATTCGATCGATGGGGGCGCAGGCGATCGAGCTGCCGCTGCCGACGCTCGATGGCGCCGGCGGCTATGCCCGGGAGATGACCGAAGAGCGCTCCCAGCGGCAACGTGAGCTGCTCGCGAGCTACGTCGCTGCTGCTGACGCCTTGATCACCACAGCTGCCGTGCCGGGACGGCGAGCGCCGCTCCTGGTCACAACCGAGATGATCCTTGAGATGGCGCCCGGATCGGTTGTCGTCGACCTTGCGGCTGAAGCCGGAGGTAACGTCGAGGGCGTGGTCGCTGGCAGCGTCGTGCGAGTGGGTTCGGTGCAGCTGTGGGGTGGCGTGAACCTACCCAGCCAGATGCCCGCACCAGCCAGCAGGCTCTACGCCCAGAACCTGCTGAATGTGATCATGCTGATGACCCGTGACGGCCGTTTTGCGCCCGATTTCGACGACGAGATCGTCTCCGCAATGTGCATTACGCACGACGGGCAAGTATTTGACGGAACCAACACCGGAGCGAGCAATTGAACACCGGCGCTGAGCCCATTATCTGGCTGACGATCTTCGTGCTGGCCGCCTTTGTTGGCGTGGAGGTGATCTCCAAGGTCTCCTCTACCCTGCATACTCCGCTGATGTCAGGCGCCAACGCCATCCATGGCGTGATCTTGATCGGTGCGATTCTGGTGGCCGGTACCGCTCAATCGATACCGATACTGGTGTTGGGATTGATTGCCGTGATCTTGGCATCGATCAACATGGTCGGCGGTTTCGTGGTCACTGACCGGATGTTGGTGATGTTCTCGCGTCCTCGTAAAGCGCTGGAGAAAGAAGGCCGCCGGGAGCTTGACCGGTGACTCTAGCGTGGGCCCAGCTGGGCTACCTCGCTGCCGCGGTCTGCTTCATCGTCGCGCTCAAGGGGCTGTCCTCACCTAGGACCGCCCGACGCGGCAACTTGATCGGCGCGGCTGGGGCGGTGCTGGCCTGTGTGATCGTTTTCCTGGTTTCCGACATCAACCACCTGTTACCGATCTTGGCAGCCATCGCGGTCGGCACAGCGATCGGCGTTGTCGGTGCCTACCGGGTCCAGATGACCCAGATGCCTCAGCTGGTAGCGCTGTTCAATGGTGTGGGAGGCGGGGCCGCGGCCATTGTGGCGATCATCGAGCTGACCGAGTTCGCCGGAGGCTCAGCGCCGATCTTCGACTTGATCGCCACGGCCTTCACAATCGTGGTCGGCTCGGTGAGTTTCGCGGGTTCTGTCGTTACTTTCCTCAAGCTGCAAGAGCTGATGACGACGCGGCCCATTGTGTTCGCCGGATACCCGATCTTGTACGGGCTGGGCTTGTTGGCGGTGGTCGCCTGCAGCGTCGGCCTGGTCCTCGCCCCGAGCCTGCTGTTCGCTGTGCTGCTGGCGGCTGTGGGCGCTGGACTTGGCGTGTTGCTGGTGTTGCCCGTTGGCGGGGCTGACGTACCGATCGTGATCTCCCTGCTGAACGCGTTCACCGGACTAGCCGTCGCCGCCAGCGGGTATCTGCTCGAGAACATCCTGCTGCTCGTCGCCGGCACTCTCGTCGGCTCAGCCGGCACCCTGCTCACCCGCTTGATGGCGGTCGCCATGGGCCGGTCCGTGATCAACATTCTCTTCGGTGCCCTGAAGGGTGGATCGACTCTCGGCGCCACCACGGTCAGTGATCGGCCGGTGAAATCGGCCGGACCCTCTGATGTCGCGATCCTCCTGGCGTACGCCCAACGCGTGATCATCGTGCCCGGTTACGGGCTGGCGGTCGCGCAGGCGCAGCACACGCTTCGTCAGTTGGTCGACCTGTTGATCGAACGTGGAGTAGAAGTCGACTACGCCATCCATCCCGTCGCCGGCCGGATGCCCGGTCATATGAACGTGCTGCTCGCCGAGGCTCAGGTGCCGTACGAGCAGCTCAAGGAGATGGACGAGATCGATCCTGAGTTCAAACAAGCCGACGTGGCGCTGGTGGTGGGCGCGAACGATGTCGTGAACCCTGCGGCCGAGACCACGCCCGGCGCTCCGATTTACGGCATGCCGATTCTGCATGCCAACCAGGCGCGGCAGGTCGTGTTCATGAAGCGTTCCATGCGCCCCGGTTTCGCCGGCATCGAGAACGAGCTGCTGTACGAGCCGACAACGACGCTGCTCTTCGGTGACGCCAAGGACACCATGAGCAAGCTGCTTGCCGAGCTCAAGGCCCTCACCGTTTGAGCAGCACTACCACCGGAGGAATTCGCGGAAAGATGACCCGCCGATCTTCGCGTCCGCATCCGGAAGGCCGGCACCGTTTGCAAACGCTCTGAGGGTGCCACCTCTTGCCGGCAGTGTAATCAGCCGCGGCACCGGCTTCCCTTCCTTGGCCCGGAGCAGTGCGGTCGCCTCAGCCAAGCTGACATGCTCTGGTCCAGCGTGATCAGCAGCACGCTGATAGCCCGACGGCGCAGGCCCAAGTGCGATTTCGGCAAGCTCAGCGGCGATCCAGCGATGGTCGCACGGCTGGAACGACATGCCCCTGGGCACGAATGCGAGAGGACCGATCGTCACGGTGCTCGCAATTTCGGTGATCAAGGTGTGGAACTGCGTGGCCCGGATCACCGTCACTGGCAGCTTGCTGCGTTCCAGTGCCAGCTCGCAGGCATACTTCACCCGGTAGTACCGCTGGGGTATCCGATCACAGCCCACGATCGAGACGTAGATGAGGTGCGGCGGTGTGGACCGATTGGCCAAGATCTTGATCATATTTCTGGTGCCGTCCAGGTCGACTTTGCGATAACGCAGTCGGTGGGTGGCCGCGTGAACCACGCATTCGGCGGCGTGGAGTGCCGCCTCGAGCCCGTCCCCCGTGGCGAGATCAACACCGGTACGTCGGCTCGCCGAGGTGACCGTGGCGCCGCGAGCCTCGAGCCTGCGTACTATCTCGGTGCCGAGCAAGCCTCTGCCCCCGGTCACCACAATCCTCATCTGGCGAGAATAGTGGTCCGGATCCCGCGCCCATCGTGCAAGGAGGTCACCATGGCGGTCGCCAGTCGAGGAGCGGCGCTCAGCGCGTTCCGAGAGTTGATCAACCGCGATCCGGTCGAGGCTAGCGCGATCTTGCGTCGCCCCTATCTCCCGACCGGCCTGGAGCCGTCAGACGATCCAGTTCGGATGGGTCCCTCCACACTGATCGGCGGTTACGGCAACGAGGCGCGGTACACGCTCGGCGCCCCCGACCCGGCGACCATGGTCGCCATTGCCGGCGCACCCTCGGATGTGTTGTCAGGTCGTCCCTCGATCACGAGCGAGACCGCCACTGCGTACGCCAAAGCCAGCCTCGATCTCACCATGGAGGGTGGCACCACGTCAGGCGTGGTCTACCCGCTCGCTGTGTGCGAGCTGGCCACCAGCTTCCGGTTCCGCAATGTCGGCGGCGCGTCGGCGGGCGCGATCGCTGCCGCGCTGACTGCGGCAGCCGAGCTTGGTCGTAGTAGCCGGGTGTTGGCTTCCGCGGGCTCGGATCAGCAAGTTGGCGAGCAGCGAGAAGACACCTCAGCGGCCGCGAATGGCATCCGGATACGCCCTGGCTTCACCGGCATTACCGACATCATCAGCTGGCTCACCCAGACTCGGCCCGGCGACTCGGAGAAGGACGAGTACCGGCTCGCCCAGCTGTTCCGGCCTGGCCAGGCCACCGCTGCGATCTTCCGGGTGGCGGTCGCGGTGATGCGCGGCCAGAGCTGGCCATTACCCCTGCTCGCCCTGTTTGCATTCGGTTGGATTCCTCGCCTCTTCACGCTTGCGCTGATCTCCGGTGCCGTTGTCCTCACCGGTTACATGGAGTGGCGGTTCACCGGATCGCCCCGGACGGTGCCAGAGATGATCGGGCTAGGTGCGCTCGGGGTGCTGGCGTTCATTGCCACCGTCGCGGGTGTGGTTCTCATACTGCAAGGAATTCGTTCTGGACTCCGCAAGCCCGCACCGGAAGACGGCCCAGTCCATGGCCGGCTGGCCGAGCTCCGCCGCCACACCAGCGCGTACGCCACGCCGCGCTCCACGACTGTCCGGCAGTTGATCATTGGCGTCGCCTTGATCATTCCGGTTGCGGTGTTCGGGATTCTCCGGCCGGCGCTTTACGCCAGTGCAGTCCTCGTTGGCCTGGCTGCAAGCATCGTCATCGCCGTCGGACTGCTGACCTCGATCCTGGCCTACCTCAGTCGTGTCCGGTCACGTGCATTCGGTTTCGTGCCCGGGACTACACCGCAGCGACAACGCAACCTGCTGGATGTGATGGCCGGCGTGCCCAAGCCGACCGTTGAGAAGTCGCTGGTGCCCTGGCTGAGCGGTTGCCTCAACGCTCTGGCTGGTCTTGGAGATGATCAAGTGCTGCGGTTCGGGCACCTCTGGTCGGGTCTGGACTACCACGAGCGGCGTCGTTCCCAGGCGCCTGACGACCTCGCGAAGTGGCGACTGATGTCGGAGCGATCTGATCATCGATTGGTCAATCTCGAACTGATGACGACCGATCTCACCCGGCAGCGTCCCTTCCGTTTTCCCCTGGACGCGAGCACCGATGACGATCCCGAGCAATTGTGGGTCTGCGTTGATCAACTTCGCGATGGCGAGTCCCAGATTTTCCCCGAGTCAGTTATGCAGGCGCTCTCGGAAACCGAGAGCCGTGACGTCCATGATCGTCACGGGGTGGTGCGCAAGCTCAACAAGCTGCCGGAGCCATGGGACCTGCCGGTGATCTTCGCAGTTCGGATCAGCATGTCCCTGCCCGCTCTCTTCCAGGCCGTACGCCTGTACCGGATCCGCCGACCTTCACCGATCCAGGACGATTTCGGCCGTACGCTAATCGATCATGGACAGCCGCTGACGCTGCTCAGTCCGTTTGATTCCGCACAGGAGCTTTGGTTCTCGGACGGCGGTATCACCTCCAACTTCCCGGTGCACTTCTTCGACGATGCTTTGCCGCGCTGGCCGACGGTCTCGCTCAACCTGGGTATTCATCCTCATGAGGCCCCACACCAAGACATCTGGCTTCCCCAGGACTGGGACGATCTCAACATTCCGGTCAAGACACTCGGCGCCTCGGGTCTCGAGTTCGGCAAGGCGATCTTCAATACCGCCATGTCGTGGCGCGACAGCTTGCAATCGGCGCTGCCGGGATATCGCAACCGGATCGCTCAGGTTCGGACGAGTCCCGGCGAGGGTGGCACGAATCTGTTCATGCCGCGGGAGATCATCGCCTCCATGGCCCTACGAGGCGCCCTGGCCGGGGCCCGGCTACGTACCCGGTTCGTGGACGAGGGCCAGTGGAATCGGTTCCGTTGGCTGCGGCTACGCACCGCCGTAGGCAACATCGAGAAACTGCGGGCCAGTACGCAAGAGCGACGCGGGTTCTACGAGGACGCGTTCGCCGCGGAATCCTGGGTCGACAAGCAGGAGACTGACTTCTCCGACAAGCCGGCGAATCTGGCGATCTCCTGGTACCGGCCCAACTCCGGATTCTGGCCTAGAGCCGACCACCTGCTGAACGCCTTCGCTGATGGATACCGGCCGACCGAGGACGCGGAGAATGTGATGACGTCCGGGACGCCAAGGCCGCAACCGGTCATCCGCCAGGTCCCCCGCGAATAGCGTCTTGTCAGCGATCGCGTTGGCGACCGGCGCTGAGAGGTTGGCGCACTACTGTGGCAGGCGTGGAGGTCGTACTCGGGATTGACATCGGTACCTCCAGCACCAAGGGGCTGCTGGTCACCCCTGATGGTCGGGTAATCGAATCCGCCCAACGGGCGCACCGGATCTCATTGCCGCGACCGGGCTGGGCCGAAGCCGATGCCGAGGGCACCTGGTGGAACGAGGTGCGGGAGATCTGCAACGTGCTCACCAGTTCCGCTCCAGGACCGATCGTCGGCGTCTGTGTCGACGGCGTCGGTCCCAGCCTCGTGCTCTGTGATGCTGATCTTGGACCTCTCCGGCCGGCCATTCTCTATGGCATCGACACCCGAGCAACTGAAGAGATCGATCTGCTCAACCGTCGCTTTGGCCAGCAGACGATCCTCGACAATGCGGGCAAGTGTCTCACAAGCCAGGCCCTCGGGCCGAAGCTCGAGTGGGTACGCCGTAACGAGCCAGAGGTATGGCGCGCCGCTCGCGGTTGGTACGGCTGTCACTCCTTCATCGTCGCGAAGCTGACCGGCGAATACGTTCTGGATCATCACACCGCGAGCCAGTGTGACCCGCTCTACCGGGTGCCCGAATTCGATTGGCATCACGACTGGGCGAATGAGATCTGCGAGCCGATACCGCTGCCGCAGCTGGCTTGGCCCGGGGAGGTAGCCGGCACGGTCCATGCGCAGGCGGCACTGGAAACGGGTCTGGCGGCGGGCACTCCGGTGGTGGCGGGCACCATCGATGCATTCGCAGAGGCTTTCAGCGTCGGGGTACGCGATCCTGGCGACCTCATGATCATGTATGGATCCACGATGTTCCTGATCCAGGTGCTTGCCGACTACTACGTGCACCCAGCCCTGTGGACCACTGCGGGAGTCGAGCCTGAGACCCACATGCTGACCGCCGGCACCTCGACGGCGGGCAGCCTCACCAACTGGTTGCGGGATCTGATGGGTGGTCCCGATTTCGACACTCTCAAGGCAGAGGCGGCAAAAGTGCCGCTCGGAGCCGAGGGCTTGCTGGTTTTGCCCTACTTCGCGGGGGAGCGTACGCCGGTCTTCGATCCCGACGCTCGCGGCTTGGTTGCCGGGCTAACGCTGCGGCACAGCCGTGCCCATCTCTTCCGTGCGGCGTACGAAGGCATCGCTTTCGGTATCCGGCATGTTCTTGATCTTTTCGACGAGTCTGCCGCGCATGTGATCAGAGCGGTGGCCGTCGGTGGTGGTGTGAACTCGCCACTGTGGACATCGATCATGAGCGATGTCACCGGTCGCACCCAACTGATTCCTCGGCAAACCATCGGTGCCTGTTATGGCGGCGCGCTGATAGCCGCTATCGGCGTCGGGATCGTCGAGCCCAAGACCGATTGGACGGTGATTGATCACAAGATCGAGCCGGAGCCCGTCCGCCGCGCCCACTATGACGAGCTGTATCAGCTGTGGCGGGAGCTCTATCCCGCAACCCGTGGTCAGATGCACCGCCTCGGCGCCTGGGCACGACGCTGACACTCGCACCCTTCACACAGCGCACATGGCTTAAGCCCGGGCGAGGATGTCCTCGGCGGTACGGGGGTCGGTGACCAGCTGGCTGAAGAGGTTCGATCGCGCAGCCGCGATTATCGGCGCAACCTT
>DASRJV010000159.1:0-3154 GCA_035649295.1 Propionibacteriaceae bacterium | reverse complement strand
CGACCCGAGGGCTGTCTTCATATATCGGGTCACCCCGCCAGCCCGGACCATCTTCCTCGGGGCGAGTTGTGAGGTACTCGTTGACCGGCAGGGCGGAGGCTAACCTACTGAGCCCATCGCGCGCCGGCACTGCACGGCGACAGAAATTAACCTGCTCGTCACACTCGCGTCGGTTGGCCGCCGCTGACCCGGCTTGAGCGTAGCGAAATCACGCGACACACGGAGACATCTGTCGAACGTTTGTTCGATACTGAGATATGTCCTCCAAAGACCAAGTCCTCTCATCGGCTCTCCACGGCGAAGCCCTACTCACTGGACTCGGCCTCTGGTATATCAAACGTCTCCACCGGAATGGCGCCGAGCGTGCGACCAAGCCCTTCGATCTCGGAGGCGTGCTCCACACCATGGGCAACGCGATTGAAAGCGTGCACCTTCACACCAACCTGCCCGTGTACCACCTCGATGTCGACCGCCAGGATGGCCCACTGCTCCCGGTCGATGCCGACCATCTCATACAACTGGGACGGCCCAAGGGGTTCGCATCATCGGTGGCCGCGGTGCCGACGTAATCGTTCCACCGTGCGCTGGCTGGCCCGATCACCCGCGTCGGTGGCGTTGCATCCCAGACTTTGGCACCGATAGATGAGTGATTCGCCGATATGATTTTCACGCGCGTGTCGTTGATATCGATGGCGCGACGGTAGGGCAACGTTAGTGATCACAGCCGCCAGCCCGGGCCTTCCCCCCGCCCTGCTGGCGGCACGTCTGTTGTACCGGCCGGCTCCGGCTACCGCAAGCTTGCAAAGATCGCGGCGACAATCAACGTGGCGCCCACACCCAGCAACATGCCCAACCCGAGGATGATTGCTGTGGACTGGTGGTCCAGCCAGTCAATAACCCAGTCGCCGGCATCGAACACTGCGAGGAAAGCCCGCTCAAGTGCCCGCAGCACCTTCCGCATCATGGCTGATCGCCCTCTCGGGAGCCCAGATCGTATCCCCCGAGGAATGTCTAGACAGCAAGGTATCGAACGCTCGCGGGGTACACAGACCTTGCCGAGCTAGACAAGTGGATACGGGTCGGACTGGAGCGGCAGCGAGGGGCGACGGTGCCGTATGGCCTCCGCGATGCGAGCTAGTCAGCATCCTTGCAGCTGGCCTCGAGCCCATGCCGAGCAAAGCAAAAGCGCTCCGCCGATTCCCGGCGACGCGCTTTTGGCCTCTGACCTGGGGTTTCTCTGCGAGCCGCTGCCCGGGTATGTGTCGAACCTACGTCGCTAGTCCTGGTTAGAAGTCAGGCCGAGATCGCGGAGTATCGCCCTAAAGGGTCGGCTGTCATAGATGGCCGCAGAGGAGCTTCTGCCGTACCTCGACCGGCAGTCGCGCCTGTGCATTCGCCCGTTTCCGGGTCCGCGCGAGATCGTTGTGTGCCCGCCTGCACGTCGCGCAGCTACAGCCGTCATTCCACCGCGCGCTCGTGCCGTGCGCCGCCTGAGATCGGGGACCTGGATCTTGTGTGTCGCGGGCATCTTTGACCTGGTCGAGCGTCCACGGCGGCTCAGCGAGCACTCCCTGGCTAATCCATCGCCGCACCACGAACGGCGACACGCCAGAGACTGAGGCAGCCTGCCGCATCGATCCCACCAGCTCGGCCTTGCTCACTCCACGAGCGCTAGCCGGAGCACAAGTGGAGCCGGCGCTGGCGGTGGCAATTCTGATGCCCGGTTGTAACGGCGAAGACATACGTTGCTTCTAGGTCGACACTGGAGGCTCCGGAACCGGGCTCGGGTGGCGTTGTCCGCGAGGGAGGAGCATGAGGGGTCTCTTTTGGAATCGCAGGGAGGCTCGTCTCCGAGCTGGCTGGCGGGTAGTTCTGTTTGTCGTCGCTTCAGGCGTCGCGAGCACGGCGCTGGCTGGTCCGGGTCGTCGCGTCCTGGGAAGCCTGCTCCCGGTTGTATACGCCAACGTCGTCGAGGTGGTCGTCCTCTTGCTGCTCATCGGAGTCTTCTTGTGGATGGCCGCCAGATGGCTCGACCACCGCCCGATCGTTGACTACGGCTTTCACCTGAGCCGGCCGTGGTGGCTCGATTTGGGGTTCGGATTAGCACTGGGCGCATTCCTCATGGCCGGGGTCTACGCGCTGGCACTGGCGATCGGTTGGGTCAAGGTGACGGGCACTTTTGTCAGCCCGCCCGGTCAGCCCTTCATCGGGGCGATCTTGGCCGATGTCGTCCTCGTGGTAGGCATCGCCTGCTGGGAGGAGATAGTTTTTCGGGGCTACGTCATCAAGAACCTGGCCGAAGGTTTCTACTCGAAGATCATCGGTGCTCGGTGGGCGACGGTGATCGCCATCCTCATACCGTCGGTGTTGTTCGGGTTGGCCCATGCCGGTAAGGCGAATGCAACGATGTTGAGCACCGCCAACACCATGCTATTCGGGGTGGTATTTGGGGCCGGGTACGCGCTGACTGGTGAGCTGGCTCTTCCTATCGGCCTGCACTTTGCCTGGGATTTTGTCCAGGCCTTCGTGTTGGGTCGTAGTGGTGACGCCGCAGGGTTGGGGGCGTTCCTCGTCGTCGGGGAAGGTGATTCGGCAGCGAGGCCGTGGACGGGATGGCCTTACACCGTGGAGGGTGGACTGCTGGGAACGGCAGCGTTGGTCGTGGGCTTTTTGCTGATAGCCGCGTGGGTACGGTTGCGTCGCGGCAGCGTCCGCCTAGACCCATCGCTGGTACAGCCACCGATTCAGACACCAGCGACCCCTCGCTTGCAAGGCGCGGATCGGGCCAGGCACCCATCCTGAAGTTGCGCCTAGTGGGAGTGATTCCCCAGGATCCGCTGGCCGTGACGCGACCGCCCAGCAGCCAAGATCAAAGCGGGGACTTCAAGATCACTCGGTTGGACCATTCGGCTGCGGTGGTGAATGAGGCGGCCACGAGGCTGCACGATACAGATGTCGAAATCAGGATTGGGCTGGCAGAGTGCCTGCCGTTTCCCGATGCCAGCTTCGACGTTGTACTGGCGCTGGGGGTTCTTGAGTACACGGACCTTCCCGTCGCTGTAAGTGAGATCGCCAGAGTCAGCCGACCCGGGGCGCTCGTGCTCGTGACGATGCTCAATCCGCTGAATCCATATCGGCTGATGGAATGGGGCTG
>DASRJV010000158.1:0-8227 GCA_035649295.1 Propionibacteriaceae bacterium | reverse complement strand
TGATGGGAAACGGACCCTTGGCGGCCTAGTGAATGGTCCGTTTTCACGGCTGTGCTGGGAAACGTACCCTGGGCAGCTACGCGGGCTCAGACAGGTCCTAGAGCAGATTGCGCCAGGCGGCGTACCCGCCGATCACGTCGGTCGCTCGATGGATGCCGAGTCCTGCAACGCCGCTGCGGCCAGGCTCGAGGCGTAGCCTTCCTGACACAGCACGATCACTCGAAGGCCGTAGTCGGCGATTGCTAGGCGGGCATCGCATGCGGGATCGAAACGCCACTCGAGGACATTGCGCTCGATGACCAGGGCGCCAGGCAGCTCACCTTCAGCCTCCCGTTGGCTCGCTGGCCTGATGTCCACCACGACCGCACCGGCGTCCCAGTCTTTCTTGGCCTGTGCTGGCGTTAGTCTCGCGATACGCAATCGAGCTGATTCGACCATCCTGTCGATGGTCCGGTGACCAGTCAGTGCCGCGTTGTCGGCAAGATCAGGAGCACTCACCAATTCACTCCGACCAGCTGCGAACTCAATGCGTGCAGCAGGTCCCCTCGCACCTCGTACTGCTGCATCTCGACCAGGGACGGCGCATAGACGTGCAAACTCACCGCTGGTTCAACTCCGCGGTTGATCACCTCATGGATGTGCCGCACACCAAAGGAACGCAACGTTCCTGAGGCCAGCTCTCGGCCTCCTGGAATGATTCGCGGGAGGCCATAGCCAATCTGGGCGTGTCGCTCGGTCAGTACGCCGTGGAGGGTGATGAAGGCGCCAGCACTCCCGCCGTGATCATGCCAGTCAGTGCCTTGACCCGGCAGCCAGGTCAGCAGCCACGCCTCGAAATCGTGCTCGCGGGCAAGGCGGACGTAGTAGCGAGCAACCGGATCGTAGGACACCAGTGGCTCCCACAAGGCTCGCTGGTTGGCCAGGCTAGTGGCGATCTTGACAATGTTGATCGGACTTCTGTTCTTCTTGGGCATGGAAGCTTCCTTCGAGGCAGGACGGATGATCAAGGAGCGGCCGCGGGAACGCGATGATGACCGGCCCGCCCGTGCTACCGAGCAGATGGGGCCGGCGCGCTCAGCGGATCGGGAGACAGGCGGAGCTGGCGGTGTGCCGCAAGTCGAGATGAATCCTGCGGTACAGAAGGTTGTTCACGTCGAGTCCTTGTCCTTGACGCTTGCCGGGAACAGCGAACGCTACGGTCATTGCCCAGCGCTACCCGCCGCCTCACCGCCGGCAAGCAGGGTTGTGCGCTGGGCGAATGACCCCGCTCAAACTTAGGCAACGGTCATGTGACCCAACAATCCCCTGTCTCACTATAGGAAATATCGGGTTCCGCGATTCAGATGCAGCGAGAATGTTTGCTCCATGCCCGAGGGTCACTGCCTCATGGCATTGTGACGATCATGGACGACCTTGTACGCGCTATGGAGGCTGCTGCCAGTCCGGAGAATGCGCGGGCGCTAGCCAGGTACTTCAAAGTAGGTCCCGGTAGCTACGGCGAAGGCGACATCTTTATCGGACTCAAACTCGGCGAACTGCGCCAGCTGGCCAAGCCGTACATCACCGAGGTCTTCGAACCTGATCAGTGGCTGCCGCTGCTGCGCAGTCCGATCCACGAGCATCGGCACATCACCCTTGTCGTGATGAGCGAGCGGGCAAAGAGACTTCTCAAGCGCGGCCCTCATGAGGAGCTGCGACTGATCTATGACACCTATCTCGGCAACACCAGATACGTGAACAACTGGGACCTCGTCGATGTCAGTTGCGGCCCGATCGTCGGAGGTTACCTGCTGGATCGGGACCGGTCACCGCTCTACGAGCTGGTGCGTTCGGATCTGCTGTGGGAGCGCCGGATTGCCATGGTCAGCAGCCAGACCTTCCTCACCCGCGGCGAGACGTCCGACCTGTACCGACTGGCCGAGATCCTGCTGTCAGATCGTCATGATCTGATCCACAAGGCCGTGGGCTGGTCGCTCCGCGAAGCGGGCAAGAAGGTGGATCGCCAGGAGCTACGTCGCTTCCTTGATCAACATGCGTCGATCATGCCGCGTACGGCGCTGCGATACGCGATCGAGCATTTCGACTCATCCGAGCGCCAGCACTACCTCAGCATTCCTCGAGCGCCTGCTTCCAACGCGGTGCGCGGGCAGAACACTGGTCATGGATAGCCGCGCCGCCGGGTACCAGGTGACATCACCGTTGAAAGATCAGGTGCGGTGAGAAAGTGGCGGTGCTCGGCGGCGAATGCTGCCAGGATGCCCTTCTTGTTTCGGGTACGACCCGGGTGCGGTATGTCGTGGAACTTTTCATTGAACTGGATCGCTGCCTCCGTCGCGCGATCTTTGAAACCTCGCAAGCTACTCGAATCGACGTGGAGCATCTCAGCGACCAGCGCCATGTCGCCGGCGGCGTCGCGGATTGCTCGCCAGATTCGCACCCACGACGCGTCGGCCAGCAGGTTGTCAATGAGTGGAGCCCACTGAAGGCGCCGCTGCCAGGGCACAGGCGTCGGATTGATGCCATTGCAGATCGACTCGCGATAGTGCACGAGGGTGCCAGGATCGTTCTTCGTCTTGTCCATCAGCGCAGATGCTTTGAACCAGTGATGACCGGCGGCCGCGTACAGCGTCCTACCGCTCTCAGTGAACTGGCTGTAGGTGACCGTCTGGGTGGCCGGACGCTCGTGATGTAGCCGGAGCAGAGCGGTCAGCCCAGTACTGGTCTGCGAGCTGAGGTTGAAATCCACGAACGCGAGGTCCCAGGTCAGACCGCGGCGCAGCTGCTCGTTCAACTGGTCGATTGACGGAGCCACCGTAAGATCACGACCGAACGCGTGCTCAAAATTCGCTCGCTCGCCGGGCACGTCGTCGACCAGCAACACTCCATCTGATGTCACCGTCGGCCCCCGATGCACTTGATCACCTGTCGAAGCTTGATCATTTGTAGACTTTGATCACTCACTTTCTGGTAGCCAGCGAGCCGTGACAGTCTTCGTAGCTCCGTTCTGTACTGAGGTCAGCGATCCTGAGACGTCTCCCAGACGAGCCTCTAGCCACGCCGAGCTTGTTCCCGGAGTCTTCCACACTCCGTCAGCCATCGGTGGAGCATCGTCAGTGACTGAGATCGCAACCTGTGCTCCAACGGGGGCAAGTGTGACGTGGATGGCGCCTGCTCCGGCGTTCAGCGCATTGCCGACCAGGTCGTTCAGCAGCAGCCGCGCAAGATCACGATCGCCCCCGGACAGCGTGTCGACACTGATCTCGACTTCGGCCTTTGCCCCGACTGCCCGCGCCAAGGTAAGGACCGGCGCCTCGAGATTCTGCACGCTGGTCGAGCTGTCGCGACCGAGTTGCGCGAGCGTCAGTGTCTCCCGCAGCCGGCTATGGGCCGAAACAGCAAGCTCATAAAGGGAGGGTGCGACCTCCCGGACCTCCCGGGCCCGCTGCTCGATGAGCCGCAGGTGAGTGGAGAGCGCGCCATGTGTCTCGCTGATCACCAGTTCGCGCCCAGTGTGCGACTCTGCCTGAACCAGGTCAGGCAGCGCCTTCATGATCAGGTCAGTGTCTGATATTCGGGAACCCACGACCGCAAGAGGCATCAACGAAATGGCCAGCGCCGCGAGCCAGCCGTTCGGTGCCCAGTCGGCCGGCAGCGCGATCAGACAGACGGGCAACGCCGTGATCGGCCCCGCGAGGCGCCGGAAGATCTCGTGCCAGGCTGGAGGGTCCATCTCGTCCGGATTGAACCAGGTGTGATCGTTGAAGATCAGCAATGAAGTAGTGATCAGAAACACTGTGCCCGCTGCCAGCATGATGAGGCGCGCCCAGAGCGGATCATCTGTCGCTATCCAGGAAGGGACAGCGATCAATACAAACGCTTCCGGGATCTCCAAGTATGAGCCAAGGCTGAGGCGGTGGCGCCCGTCGGTCTTGATCACGTTCCGCAGATAGGCCTGGGACAACCAGAAGCGCGGCTGGGTGCCCCGCCGCAAGTGCCGCTCGTTGATCCAGAGCAGAAAGCTGCCGAGCGAGGCAGCCAGACAGAGCGCGATCGCCAGCACGCTTTCGCGACTGCCGATCGACAAGCCGGCAATGGTGACCAACGCGATCACTCGGACATACCACGCATGCATCGTGTAGTCGGTGGAGCGCCGGGCCAGTGCGAGGTAGGCGATCCGGTTACGTCGATGACGGCTCAGCCTGCCGCCGAGGCTTGTGCCAGCCACGCCTAATCGTGGCCCGATTTTCTCGTGCGCGGCAAGCGCTACCGAGCAGTAACGCTGAAGCGCAGGTGCTGGCACGATGGCGGGGTGAGTCATTTCGATCTCTGTATCGTCGGAACCGGATCGGGAAATTCGATTGTCGACGATAGGTTCGACCACCTCACTGTGGCACTGGTGGAGATGGGCGCGTTCGGCGGGACTTGCCTCAACGTTGGCTGTATTCCGAGCAAGATGCTGGTCCACTCGGCCGACCTTGCGGCCTCGACCGTCGAGGCAACGAGGCTTGGGGTCGATCTGGACCTTCGCGGCGTCCGGTGGCGGGAGATCCGGGATCGGATCTTCGGTCGGATTGATCCGATGGCTGCTGACGGCCGGGGCTATCGCCAGCGGAGCGACAATGTCACGGTTTTCGATGCCCGTGCACGCTTCGTCGGGCCGCGAGAGCTGGATGTGGGGGCAGCGGGGACAATTGCCGCCGATCGGGTGGTGATTGCGGCCGGCAGCCGCCCGGTGGTTCCCTATCTGCCTGGCCTGAGCACCGTGGATTTTCACACCTCCGACACGGTAATGAGGCTGGCCGAGCTGCCCCGATCGATGATCATCATTGGCGGCGGGTACGTCTCGGCTGAGTTTGCTCACGTCTTCTCCGCATTCGGAACGTCGGTGACGGTGCTGAATCGATCAGACGTACTGCTGACGAGGGAGGATTCCGACGTCGCGAAGCGCTTCACTGACCTGCTCAGCCGGCGAGTGGATGTCCGCCTGGAAACCAGCGTCAAGGCAGTCCAGGGCACCGGAGACGGGGGCGTACGGGTGCAGGTCGCTGGTCCGCCAGGTGAGCGGGAAGCGCTCGAGGCAGAGGTGCTGCTGGTCGCAACTGGCCGATCGCCTAATAGCGACACCCTCGACCTCGCGCGGGGAGGGATCGAGGTAGCCGAGGACGGGTTGATCGTTGTCGACGACTACCTGAGAACCAGCGCCGAAGGAGTCTTTGCGCTGGGTGACGTGTGCTCTCGCGAGCAACTGAAGCATGTGGCAAACAAGGATGCCCGGGTGGTACAACACAACTTGCTTCATCCCGACTCGATGATCACCAGTGACCGAAGAGTCGTGCCCCACGCCGTGTTTTCCATGCCACAGGTGGCCTCAGTTGGATTAACGGAGGCACAGGCGGTGGAGCAGCGGATTGACTACGTTGTCTCGCGCCAGGACTACGCGGAAACCGCGTTCGGCTGGGCTATGGAGGACACCGACCACTTCGTCAAGATCATCGCCGAACCCAAATCAAAGATCATTCTGGGTGCCCACGTGATCGGGCCGCAGGCGTCATCACTGATTCAGCCGCTGATCCAGGCCATGACCTTTGAGCAGCCGGCTCTCGAAGTGGCCCGCGGCCAGTACTGGATTCATCCGGCATTGACTGAAGTTCTCGAGAACGCCCTGCTCGGCCTCGAGGACTGAGGTCCGCCCATCGCTGGTACAGCCCGTCAGCGAGGCTCCGTCAGCCGTTTGATCGTCTTGGCGACGCGAGCAGCACGAGTCTCAGGCTTCTTCCCCTCATCGATCCACTTTGCGTATTCGTTGCGGTGGGTGAAGGGGAGCCGCTCGTACGCGGCCGTGGCGGCGGGGTTGTCTGCGAGCGCTTGGGTGAGCTCGGGCGGCTCCACGACGACGCGTTCCTCATGATCCTCGACCAGCTCAACCTGCACAGCATCGCCGACTCCTACGTCGAGCTGTCGAAGCAAGTCCTTGCGTAGGCCGAGATAGCTCTTGCCGCCATAGACCATGAGCCGTGAGCGGTACTCGACGCCGTTGACATGCGCCAATACGGACGGCCGTTTGGAGCTGAAAGCCTCGGAAACTTCCTTGGGGACCTGAACCGCGTGGCCGCCGCCCTGGCCCGCGGAGAGGACTTCGGCCGAGAATGTCATGGCCCGCGATCTAGGAACTACGACGGGAGTTGATCAGCTTCCAGGTGCCGGGCAAGAGCACCGCGGCCAGCAGGATCTTGATCACATCGCCGATCAGGAATGGCAGCACTCCCAGAGCCAGCGCCTTTCCGAAAGACAGACCTGCAAACACCATCAACCCTGCTACGCCACAGACGTAGATGATCACGTTCCCCAGCGCCATCATGCCAATGGTCGGCACCACACGGCGGTCCGCGCCACGCTCGGCAAGCCACCCGACCAGCCAGGCCGCTGCGACAAAGCCCACGATGTAGCCGAATGAGGCGAAGGCCCAGCCGCTCTGATGGTTGGCAAACCATGGCACGCCGGCCACCCCCGCCAAGAGGTACAGCGCCATAGAGGAAGCGCCGCGGATGCTGCCCAGAGCGGCACCGACAAGCAGCACAGAGAAGGTCTGCAGCGTCAGCGGGACCGGTGTGAACGGCAACGGAATCGACACCTGAGCCGTCAGACCAACGAAGATTGCTCCGCCGACCACGAGGGCGATGCTGCGGACCAGTCCGCCCGGAATTACGTCGCCGAGTGTGCGTGGGCTTACGCTGGTGACGCTCGACATGGGGTTGTCCTCCAAACCGTGTTGGCATGCAGGTGCGGATACCGTCGCTTCCGTACCGGGATGCGACAACCCTAGTGTCCGGACTGCTGCGTCCGCCAACAGGCTCATGCGGTGAAATCCGACGGGATCGAGGTGCTGTGCGTCCAGCGACACGCGGTCGGCGTGCCTGGCTCGTCGGCTGCGCGATGACGAACATTGCCGTGCTCGGTGGCTGCGGTATGCCGCCCACTGCGGCGCCAGTTGCGGTAAGGCCATCCGCGTCACCCACTCCCGCCGCGTATCCGACTTCAGCGCCGAGCAGGGCCGGGCCGACATCGGCAGAGTCGTTCACCGTCCAGGAGAGTTGCGCACAGGTCGTCGCCAACATGAGCCTGTCAGAGCGGGTCGGCCAGCTGCTGATGATCGGGATCAGCTCAAATGGGATCAATGGGTCAGAGAAGGCGATTGTCGAGGAGACGCGAGCTGGAAGCGTCATCTTGATGGGTAACTCCACTGCCGGAACAGATGCCATCCGAAGAGTCGTCAGTAACGTGCAGTCGGCGGCCCCAAGTCCTGAAGGTGTGCAGGTGATGCTCGCCGCTGACCAAGAAGGTGGGCTCGTGCAGCGGCTCAAGGGTCCCGGCTTCACGACGATCCCATCGGCGACCGTTCAAGCTAGGCAGTCCGATAACGCGCTGCAACGCAACGCTTACGACTGGGGTCGCGAGCTCAAGTCCGCCGGAATTGATGCCAATCTGGCGCCCGTGGCCGATGTCGTGCCAATGACGATGGTCTGGGTCAACCGGCCGATTGGCCAGCTTCGCCGCGGATACGGCCAATCCGCCGACAAGGTGGCCGCGAAGGTGACGGCATTCACCGAAGGGATGGACCGTGCCGGTGTGGCGACGGCCGTCAAGCACTTCCCGGGCCTCGGGCGAGTCCGCGGCAACACCGATTACAGGTCCAGAGTGGTCGACACCAAAACAACGCGGGATGATGCTGCTCTTGCCGGCTTCAGGGCGGCTATCGCGGCCGATGTTGACATGGTGATGGTGTCCTCGGCGACCTACAGAAAGATCGACGAGGACCACCGGGCAGCGTTCTCGCCGATGATCATGGAAGAGATGCTGCGAAAGGATCTCCGATTCTCGGGTGTGGTGATCTCCGATGATCTTGCAGCAGCCGCTATGCGCATCCTTCCTGCAGACGAGCGCGCACGCCGGTTCATTCGTGCCGGAGGCGATCTGATGATCATCGGTGACGCGAGGCTGGCGACCAGGATGGCCGACGCGATCAAGGACGAGGCATCGGACGATGCAGCTTTCGAAGAGCGAGTTAGCGAGAGCGCAGCACGTGTGGTGGCCATGAAAGAACGCCGCGGTCTAGCTACTTGTTGACCCCTCGGCCCTGAGCTTGTGAAGGGCGCCTGCCCCTGCGGACTTCGACAAGCTCCAGCCCGCAGTTAACCGTCGACCTGCAGTTGCTTCAGGGCGTCGCGGG
>DASRJV010000157.1:0-5415 GCA_035649295.1 Propionibacteriaceae bacterium | reverse complement strand
TCCCACGATCATCGATGATCACGTGCTCGACGAGATCAAGGACCTGATTCCACTGGCGCCGTTGCACAATCCAGGAGCGGTGTCGGGCATCGAGGCAGCGCGGGCCGAGTTCGACGTGCCGCACGTTGCGATCTTCGATACTGCCTTCTTCAGCACCCTGCCAGCCGCGGCTGCGACGTATGCGATCCCTCGTGATCTTGCGGAGAAACATCGGATCCGGCGCTATGGATTCCACGGCACGTCGCATCAATTCGTCTCTCGCGCTGCCGCCGAGCTAGTTGGCCGTGATCTTGGCGAGTTGAATCAGATCGTGCTGCATCTCGGCAACGGCTGTTCGGCTTCGGCGGTGCGTGGCGGCGTGGCGGTCGAGACGTCGATGGGGTTGACGCCACTTCAGGGTCTGGTAATGGGCACCCGATCGGGCGATGTGGATCCAGGACTGCACACCTTCCTCCACAAGGAGCTCGGGATGTCGATCGGCGATATCGACACTCTTTTGAACAAGCAGTCCGGGCTGAAGGGCCTGGCTGGGGTCAATGACTTCCGCGAACTCGAGGAGCGGCGGGGCGCCGGCGACAACTTGGCCCAACTGGCGTTCGAGGTGTATGTCCATCGACTCAAGCACTACCTCGGCGCGTACCTGGCACTTCTCGGTCAGCTCGATGTGCTCTGCTTCACGGCGGGGGTCGGCGAGAACAACCCGGCGCTGCGAGCGGCGGTGGTTGACGGTCTCGATGGCATCGGCTTCCAAGTGGATCCGGAACTCAATGCCGAGAATTCCAAGGTGGCGCGGATGATCTCACCCGACGGCGCACCGATCAAGATCGCGGTCGTGCCAACGAACGAGGAGCTGGCGATCGCCCGGGAGACCGCAGCGCTCCTGGAATCCCGCACAGATTAGGCGACGCGCGTTCGGCATAGGGTGAGCCCATGGCAACTGCGCTGATCACCGGGGGTACGTCAGGCATCGGAGCCGCTTTCGCGCGGACGCTCGCGGGTCGTGGCGATGATCTTGTGCTGGTCGCGCGCAACGGCGATCGGCTCGCCGAGATGGCGACCGAATTGAAGGAGCGCCACGCCGTCAGCGTAGAGACGATCGTCGCCGATTTGGCCGAACGCAGTGATGTGGTTGGAATTGCGGAGCGGTTGGCGAGCAGCGAGCAGCCGATTGATCTTCTGGTGAGCAATGCCGGCTTCGGTGTACGGACCAAGCTCACGGCGGCTGACACCACCCCGCATGAGCACGCCATCGACGTCATGATCAGGGCTGTGTTGATGCTCGGCGCCGCCGCCGGGCGAGCAATGCGTCAGCGGGGAACCGGCACCATCATCAACGTCTCCAGCACTGCGGGGTTTATGACGATGGGCAACTACTCGGCGATCAAGGCCTGGGTGACCGCCTATAGCGAGAGCCTGTCAAATGAGCTGCATGGCAGCGGAGTCAGGGTCGTGGCGCTCTGCCCCGGCTGGGTGCGTACGGAATTCCACGAGCGCGCGGACCTCAATACCAGTTCCATACCGCAATTTCTTTGGTTGGATGCTGATCGCCTCGTGGTCGCGTGCCTAAAGGATGCGGATGCGGGCAAGGTGATCTCAATCCCGTCCAAGCGCTACAAGGTGCTGATGACGATTTGTGAGCATCTGCCGCACCGCACCCTGCGAGCGGTCTCGCGCGCCTTGACGTCCCGTCGCCGCTAGCGGCCCTTTCCTTAGGGCACTAACGCCCTTGACAGGAAACCATTTGGTTTCCTATTCTGGCGGGATGGAAGCGGTGTTCCGAGCGCTTGCCGATCCCACCCGGCGGGCGCTGCTCGATGCACTCTTCGAGCGGGACGGCCAGACCCTGGTGGCGCTGACCGGCCGGCACAACATGACGCGGATCGCCGTGGCCAAGCATCTCCGCCTGCTCGAAGAGGCCGGCCTAGTCGTGAGCCGGCGTCGCGGCCGGGAGAAGTTGCACTTTCTGAACACCGTCCCGATACGTCTCATCCACGACCGGTGGGTGAGCAAGTACACCGAGCCGTGGGTCGCCGCTCTGGCCGGCCTCAAGACTGAACTGGAGCATCCGATGGAAAAGATCTTCGAGATCTACATCCGCACAACGCCGGAGCGGCTGTGGGAAGCGATCACCGACCCGGCTATCCGCGCCAAGTACCACTTCGGTGCCGGAGTGGAGTCCGACTGGACGCCGGGCTCGCACTACGCGCTGATCCATCCAGGCGCTGACGGCCCGCTCGCCGAAGGCGACAACCTCGTCGTCGATCCACCGCGCCGGCTGGTGCAGACCATGCATACGTTGTGGAGCGAGGAGGCCGAACGCGAAGGCACCTCACGGGTGACGTGGGAGATCGAACCGGTCGGAGATTCCTGCCGGTTGACTGTCACCCATGACCAGCTGAGTGACGACGCACCACCCGAACTGTATGGCGGGTGGCCGATGATCCTGTCCGGCCTGAAGACCTGGCTCGAGACGGGCCAGACCCTCACTACGCCAGGCTCCCTGATGTACGACCAGGCCTGAAATACCAACAAAAGGAGATCTACCATGCCCGCAACCACCATCACCGACGTGCGAACGATCGGGATCAACGTCACGAACCAGGACGAGGCGCTCGCCTTCTACGTCGACAAGCTCGGCTTCGAGAAGCGACTCGACGCCCCGATTAGCCCAACCATGCGATGGCTCGAGGTCGCTGCTGCTGGTGCCAGCACCTCGATCGCTCTCAACGCCGCCGAGGACACAGCAGATGTCGGGACCGACACCGGCGTCCGCTTTACCGTTCCCGATGCCGCCGCAGAGCATGCCGCCATGCGGGAACGCGGCATCGCCGTGGGCGACCTGCTGCGCTGGGAGGGCGTGCCGCCGATGTTCACCTTCGACGATCCCGACGGCAACCGCTTCTACATCGTGGAGGAGTCATCATGACCGCACAGGATCCGCTGGACAAGACGTTCACTGCGGCCTTGCACAAGAGCCCGGCAAAGGGTGGTTGGACATACGTCGTGACCGACTGGAGCGCTAACTTCTTCGGCACCCGCGGCCTCGTCAAGGTCACCGGGACCGTTGACGGCAATCCCTTCCGCAGCTCGTTCATGCCGCTCGGCGATGGGACGCACAAGCTGCCGATCAAGGCCGATCTGCGTCAGGTGATCAACAAGCACGAGGGTGACACCGTCACCATCCACCTCAGCGAACGACTCGGGTAGCGCCCCCGCGAGGTGCCCTTCGACAGCCTCGGGCACACGTGGCGCAGGCCCGGCGCACATATGGGGCGGCGGCGGCTCCGAGCTCTCAGAGTGAGGACTTGGCCAGCGATCGGCCACCGGCGGCCGGGTTAGGCTAACCCCATGTCGAGCCGGAGCCGCTACACCTCGCCCGTGCACGCAGGTGCACGGTTGGTCGCGCAGCGTGGCCTGCTCAAGCCGCTGGTCTGGCGCCTGGTAACGGTGACAGTGTTGGGCGAGGAGCATCTCAAAGGCCTCAATCGACCCTTCGTTGTCGTGTCCAACCATGCCAGCCATCTGGATGCTCCACTGATCCTCGGGTCGCTGCCGCGCAAGCTCGCCCGGTACGTCGCAGCCGGAGCCGCCGCCGATTACTTCTTCGACGTCTGGTGGCGGAAGGGCCTGACTTCGCTGTTCTTCAATGCGTTCCCGGTGGATCGCACTGGCCTTCGCGGCCGCCATGGTCTGGCTACGAGCCTGCTCGATGACGGCGTGCCGCTACTGCTATTCCCGGAGGGCACGCGCTCGCGGACCGGTGAAATGGGCTCGTTCAAACCCGGTGCCGCTGCACTGTGCATCAGCCGCGATGTGCCCTGCCTGCCCGTTGCGATCGTTGGCGCATCAGAGGCCATGCCGTACGGCCAGAATTGGCCCACTCGCGGACGGCTGCCGGTATACCTCACCTTTGGGGAGCCGATGTGGGCGGAGGACGGCGAGACCGTCGCCCAGTTCTCAGAACGCATTGCCAAAGAGGTGCGCGGGCTCATCGACTACGCCACCACGTACCGCGCCAACCAGGCATAAGAGCTGCTCAGCTCAGAGCAAAGGAGAAGGACAAGGATGCCCGACGTCAAGCACATGAAGTGGTGGGGCTGGGGAGTCGAAGGCGTGGGCTTTCACCATGAGGACAAGCCTGCCTTCCGACCCTTCGTGCTCAATGCCATCGATCTTGACGTGAACACCACCCCGACCGCCCCGATGTCGCTCGACGACCTACCGATCCCTACGCCGGTGATCAACGATCAGCTATTGGCGGAGCTGACTGAGGTGGTGGGGGTCGAGAACGTCGTACAAGATGATCTTGACCGGATTGTGCACACGTATGGCAAGGCGCTGCGAGACCTGCTGCGGATACGGGCTGGTGATATTCCTCGGGTACCGGATCTCGTGATCTATCCAGGCAATGAGACTGAGGTGCAGCTCATTGTCGATCGTGCAGTCGCAGCAGACGCCGTGATCATTCCGTACGGGGGCGGGAGCAACATCTCCGGCAGCCTGCACGCTCCCGAGGATGAGACGCGCCCGGTCATCTCACTTGATCTTGGTCGAATGAACCAGGTGATCGACATTGACCAGGAATCGGGTCTGGCACGCATCCAGGCCGGCGCTCAGGGCCCGGACCTGGAGGAACAGTTGAGTGCACGGGGCTGGGTCCTCGGACATTATCCCGACAGCTTCACTCACAGCACACTCGGCGGTTGGGTCGCCACCCGATCCTCTGGCATGCAGTCGGACAAGTACGGAGACATCTGCGACATCGCCCGCGGCATGCGAGTCGTCATGCCAGGCAAGGTGCTGCAAGTTCGGCCGCTACCCCACACCTCGACGGGCCCGAGCGTCCGCGAGATGGTGCTTGGCTCTGAAGGGCGACTTGGCGTGATCACCGAGGTGACGGTGCAAGTGCACCGGATCCCGGAGGTACGGGTGATTCTGGGATATCTGTTCCCGTCCTGGGAGTCGGGGCTGGCCACCATGCAGGAAATCTCCACCAGTGACGCGCATCCGTCGATCACCCGAGTCTCCGATGGAAAGGAGACCGCATTCTCCTTTGCTACAAGGAAGAAGTCGAGCGGCATCTCCATCTCCTCATTGATCAGCAAAGGTCTGATGAAGGTCCTCCAGCGACGCGGTTGGAACCTGGATGAGGTTTGCCTGTCCTTTATCGGCTACGAGGGCGGTAAGGCGCATGTCGCGAGGCAGAAGAAGATCGTCAAGGACATCGTGGGCAAGCACGGCGGCATCCTGGTCGGCAAGGGCCCGGGTGCGCTCTACGACCAGAAGAAGTTTGATACCCCCTACATCCGCGACTTCCTGCTCGATCGTGGAGCGATCGGTGACGTCTCCGAGACGGCCGCGCCGTGGTCGAAGCTGCTGCCGCTCTATCGGAATGTGATTGCGGCTGCTGAGAAG
>DASRJV010000156.1:0-10100 GCA_035649295.1 Propionibacteriaceae bacterium | reverse complement strand
CCTTCGGAAAGCAGGAACGCAACCGTCGCGGCGATCTCATCCGGCTGGCCGACCCGGCCCAGCGGGATGCCAGCGGACATCGACTCCTTGCGCTCCTCGCTGAGCCGGCCACCCATGATCTCGGTGTCGACCGGTCCCGGGGCCAGGACGTTCACGGTGATTCCGTACGGACCCAGCTCGCGCGCCCCGCCTTTGCACATGCCGATCACCGCCGCCTTGGCGGTGGCGTAGACACCCTTGGAGAAGGTGCCGCCACCGTCGAAGGCGGTAATTGATGAGGTGTTGACGATCCGGCCGACGCCCTGCGGGATCATCCGCGCAGCAGCCGCCTTGAGCATCAAGAACGAACCCGTGACGTTCACCGCCATGACTCGCTCGAAATCGGCCAGACTGCACTCATGGAGCGGCACCGGAGAGGCGATGCCGGCCAAGTTGACCAGACCGACCACCGGAGGGAGCTCGGAATCGATCTGCTGGTACGTCTCGGCCACCGAGGACTCCGAGGCGATGTCGGTCGGCACCGCGAGCAGGTTCTCCTGGCCCGCCTCGCGGAGCTCCTTCTCCACGCTGGCCAGCCCCTCGGCGTTGATGTCGACCAGCGCGACGTGCCAGCCGTTCTCAGCCAGCATCCGCGCGGTGACTCGGCCGATGCCCGCCGGACCGCCCGCCCCGGTGACAACGGCCGTACGAAGCTCGGGCAACCGTGATGGGGCAGTGGAGGTTGCGGGGGCTGGCGCGGAGGTCATTGGTGCTCCTTCTCATTCAGTCGATCAAGGTCGCAAGGATGTCGCGGATGTAGGCGCAGTTCTTGCCGATCACGGTGATGGCGTCACTGCCGTAGTGCTCACACAGGAAGGCACCGCGGAAGCCAAGATCAAGAGCCTGGCTGATCCCGGCCCGGTAGTTGATCAAGCCGAACTCCATCGGCACCGGAAAGGTCATCACTTGGCCGGTCTCTGGATCCTCGTCGCGTAGATAGTTCTTCACGTGCCAGTAGTTGGCGTACGGCAAGACCTTGTCAAGCATGTCCTGTACGGGCTCGATCGGGCGGTGCAGCCGAATGAAGTTGCCGATGTCGGGATTCAGGCCACAGGCGTCATGGCCCACTTCCTTGAGGAACTGCACCGCGTCGTCGCAGGTCCCGACGTAGGTGTCTTCATACATCTCGAGGGTGATCTGCTGGCCGTTACTGGCAGCGTGCTCCGCCAGTTCGCGGATCAAGGACGCAGCGCGGCTCCGTACCTCTGGCGACTCATCGTCATGCCAGCCTTCGGCCAGCCAGAACCAGAGCGCGCGCTGCTGTTCCTCGGTGAACGCCTGAAAGAAGCCAAAGCTAACCATCGGCACGCCCAGCTCGGCCGCTTTGTCGAGCAGCCGGTGGCTGTACTCGAGGTATTCCTCACCGTGTTCGGGATCCATCACGCTGCGGCGAGAGGTCGAGATGGCGGGAATGGTCAAGCCGACATCGTTCAGCACGCTCCTGAAGTCGGCAAGCCGCTCCGAACTCAGATCGGCGACGCGAACCCAGGTGTCAGTGGGGTCGACTTCGGTGAAGCCGATCCGCCGCACGAGCCGCAGGTGCTTGGCCCATTCCTCTGGCTCGGCGTCGTGAATGGGCCCGCCCCGGGAGTCCTTCCCCCCAAACGGCAGCATGGCCGCGGCGATCGGCCAGGTCTCAGCGGTGTAGGGGGCAGTTGTCATCGGTTGTCTCTCTCCTCGATGAGCTGGGAGTCGTTCAACGGTGATCCGAGCGGCGCGGGGCCGAGTTCCTGCAACAGCTGCCCCAGGCGGGCGTAGGCAATGTTCCGGTAGGCCACCAGCGGTGCCTGGTCGCCCGCCGGGGTGACGAAGCCGCCACCCTGCTTGACTCCGTACCGGCCGCTCTCGACCAGCTCGGTGAGCAGGGCCGGCACGGCCAGGCGCTCGCCGTAGTGCGCTTCGAGCGTGCGAAAGCCATCTCGGTAGACGTCGAGGCCGGCCATGTCGGCGATCGCAAAGGGACCGAAGAACGGCAGCCGGTAGCCGAACGTGGTACGGACGATGACGTCGACGTCTTCCGCCGTCGCCACGCCCTCCTCAACGAGGTTGACGGCTTCGCGCAGCAGCACGTACTGCAGCCGGTTGAGCACAAAGCCGGCCTTGTCGTTGACCCGTGCCGTCAGTTTGCCCGTCACCGGCACGAGAGCCTCGACCGCTTCGACGACCTGCTCGTCGGTTCCGGAATGCGCAATCAGTTCGACGCCCGGGATGAACGGCGCAGGGTTGGAGAAGTGCACACCGAGAAAGCGCTCAGGGTGCTTCAGGCCAGCAGCAAGATCACCAATCGGCAGCGTCGAAGTATTGCTACCGATCACAGCGTCCGGACGGGCGGCCTGCTCGATACTCTGCAGCACTGGCGCCTTGATTTCGGGCCGTTCAAGCACCGCTTCTTCGACAAGATCAGCTTCAGCGACAGCCTCGGCCACGCTAGCGGCCGCATGAAGGTTATTTCGCACCAGCTCCGCCGAGCCGGGCTCGAACAAGCCTTGCTGCTCGAAGTCTTCGGCCTCCCGGCGCAGCCGATCAAGATGGCGGCCTGTCAAGGCGGGATCGGCGTCGCAGATGGCGACGTCCAAGCCGGCCTTCGCGAATACCTGGGCGATGCCGCCACCCATGTACCCGGCGCCGACTACGGCGATGTGCTCAATCTGCATGGTCACGTTTAATGGACCTTTCCCTGAGCGCTACGGCGTCGGACGGAGTTCGTCCGGACGATGGGAATGGAGTCCGTATTGAGCGACTACTACCCCACTATTGCGGTAGCAACCACCGAAGCGGAAGTATGAGTTGAGTTTCTTCTCATACCGTGCGTGCAATAAGCGCTGGGATCTGGGTAGTGTCTCCAAAAATGATCAATTACAACGGAGGGCCTGCCGTGACCACTAGTCGCCCCGCGACGCCGTCCCCAGCGGAGGCCGGCGCCATTCCGCTAGAACGTCTGCTCGCCGACCAGCCGCCGGTTCTCGATGTCGGCGACAGCTTGGAACAAGTCCAGCAGGGTCGGCGGGTGGTGCTGCTCGACGACGATCCCACCGGTACGCAAACGATTGCGGACCTGCCAGTGCTGACCAGCTGGTCCGTCGCCGACTTGCAATGGGCGCTGCAGCAGCCGACAACCGGCTTCTTCGTCTTGACCAACACCCGCAGCCTGTCTGAGAGCGACGCCGCGGAACGCAATCGGCAGGTCGTCGATGCCCTCCACCAAGCGGCTGAAGGGGAGCAGGTCTCGTACGTGCTGGCAAGCCGCAGCGACTCCACCCTGCGGGGTTACTTCCCGCTCGAGACGGATGTGCTGAGCAGCGAACTTGCCGCTCGTGGAACGGTTGTCGACGGCGTGGTGATTTGTCCCGCCTATGTTGAACCGGGACGGCTCACCATCGACTCACTGCACTGGACGCGTACGCCCGAGGGAATGATCCCGGTCGCTCAGAGCGAGTTCGCCAAGGACGCCAGCTTCGGCTACCGCAGTTCGGACCTGCGGGACTGGGTGGAGGAGAAGACCGGTGGCCGGAACCCACGAGACGAGGTCGCGACCATCACCTTGACTGACATCCGGGTGGGAGGGCCGGATCGAGTCGGCGAGATCCTGGCCGAGTTGAGCAATGGTCAGCCGGTGGTCGTAGACACAGTAGAGGACGCCGACCAGCAAGTGGTGGTGCTGGCGCTGCTTCGCGCTGAGGCCTCCGGGAAGAACTTCATCTATCGCATCGGCCCTTCCTTCGTTCGTGCCCGGACCGGCCAACGCGCCACCCCGCCTGCAGACGCCCAGCGGCTGAGGGAGATCTTCGCCCGGCGGACGGCCGACTCTGAGGAAACTCGCCCGGCCACCAAACACGGCCTGATCGCGGTCGGGTCGCACGTCGGACTCACAACTCGCCAGCTTGACCGGCTACGTGATCGCGGCAAGATCATCGAAATGGAGCTCGATGTCCCGACTCTGCTCGACGACAACGCTCGTGAGCAGCACGTCAACGACATCGCAGGGCAGGCTGCGAGGGCGCTGCAGAGCAATGACGCCGAGAGCGACATCGTGATCCGGACCAGTCGAACGCTGGTCACCGGCAGCGATGCCGTGGACAGCCTGGTGATCGCTCGTACGGTCAGCGCCGCGCTAGTCGGCACGGTGCGCGAGATCGTGAGCCAGGTCAGGCCGGCCTTCGTCCTGGCGAAGGGTGGCATCACCTCATCCGACACCGCGACTGATGGCCTGGGAATTCGGCGAGCCTGGTGCCGCGGCACGATGTTGCCCGGCATCATCTCGCTCTGGGAGCCTGTTACCGGGCCTGCTCAGGGCATCCCGTACATCGTGTTCGCCGGAAATGTGGGCGATGACAATGCGCTCGCTGCGGTGGTCGACACGCTGCGAAGTGTCTGAATACATCCCTTTTCAGCAAGGAGAGTCCCGCCCGTGTCCGAGAACAGCACCAATATCGCCGTCATCGGTCTAGGTGCCATGGGCCTACCCATGGCGACGCACCTGGCGACCACCTTCTCCGTCACCGGGTTCGACCCTTTCGAGCCGCGGCGCCAGCTCGCCGCAGAACATGGCATCGTGGCGGAGGCCACGCCCGAAGGTGCCAGCAAGAACGCCGAGATTGCGCTATTGGCGGTTCGTGATCAAGGCCAGGCCGAATCCGCTCTCTTCGGCGAGGACGGGGTGATCGAGTCCTTGAGACCCGGCTCTCCAGTGATCTTGACCAGCACCATCGGCCCGGAGGCGGCGCGCGGCTTGGCCGACAGGCTCGACGATGCCGGGTATCCGCTCGTGGACGCACCTATCAGCGGCGGTCCGGTCAGGGCCGGAAGTGGGGATCTCCTCATTGTCGTGGGAGCGTCGAATGACGCGCTGGCAGCTGTCCAGCCGGTGCTTGATCATCTCGCCTCCACGCTGACGATCGTCGGTCAACGCCCGGGTGACGGTCAAGCCCTGAAGGCCATCAACCAGCTACTCGCCGGCGTTCATATCGCGGCAGCGGCCGAGGCAATCGCGCTAGCTCGGGGACTGGAGCTCGACCCAGCCGTGGTGATCAGCGCATTAGCCAAGGGCGCGGCTGGGTCGTTCATGTTCGCCGATCGCGGACCGCGCATGCTGCAGGCCTATTCCGGCGGCGCCGAGGTGAAGTCGCGTGTTGACATCTTCGTGAAGGACATGGGCATCGTCACCAGCGTCGGCCGGGCGTGCCACGTCCCGCTGCCGCTGGCGGCCGCCGCAGAGCAGCTGTACCTGATCGCCGAAGCCGCTGGACTAGGCGCCCATGACGACTCGAGTGTCGTCACCATCTTGTCGCCGGATCTCGACAAGGACGTCGGCGAGAACGCCCGCTGAGAATGCGGTGCCCGGATTTCTTGTCGGTGACGGTGAGCTACCATCTCGATCGGAGTCGTCGTTTTAGGAGGCGGTCATCGCCCTACCGGCCCCGACCCGGTCGCAGCAAAGCTACCGCCATGAGGCGCTGCTCTGGCGCACTGCTGCTGACTTTACGGATGCGCTAGTCCCGTTCGTCGATGATGGATTGGAAGCGCGTGAGCCGATCATGGTGGCGGTGGTTCCGGAGCACCTGGCATGGCTACAGGACGCGCTTGCGCACCGAGCGGAATATGTGGAATTTGTCGACATGCACGAGCTGGGCCACAATCCGTCCCGGATCATTCCAGCCTGGCAGCATTTTCTGGACGCCAAAGCGAAGCAACGCTCTCCCATCCGCGGTATTGGCGAACCGATCTGGCCGGGGCGCCGTCCTCAAGAGCTTCTGGAGTGCCAGTTCCACGAAGCCCTACTCAACGTCGCAATCGATCCTGAGATCCCCTTTTGGCTGATCTGTCCGTACGATGCGGAGGGTCTTAGCCCGGATGTTCTGGATGAAGCGCACCGCAGTCATCCGGTGATCCTCGATTCTTACTCCTACCACGGCAGCGGCCGTTACGAAGGCCGCGCACACGTCGAGTCGATGTTCACAGCCGAACTGCCCGAGCTGAAACGCCAGCCGACTGTCGCTGTGTTCACCAGGAACAACGTCACCCGGGTCGGTGCATACGTCAAACTCGAGTTTCACGTCAGTGGGCTAGGAGTGGGAGAGGCCAGCGCCCTCGCGGAGGTTATTCAGCGGCTCGCCTCCAGCAGCCTTCGCCGCGGGGCCACGCTAGGCACGGTGCGGATTCTCAGTCAGCCGGACGACTTGATCTGCGAGGTGGTCGATGACACGGTCATCGTTGACCCGCTCATCGGCCGCCATGCGCCCACCGATGGGGAAGATGACAGTTTGTGGATCGCCAACCAGATGTGCGATCTCGTCCAGGTGCGGTCCTCGGCCGCAGGAACAACCGTGCGAGTACATGCCTGGAGATGAGAGCTCGCCCGGCTCAAACGCCTGATCGAGAACTCTTGAACCTGCCGCGACGACACACGACCGCACGACTGGTCTGCGTCGGAGGGGCCAGAGGAGTTCACACACTGGATGAGCCAATGGACCAAGGACCGCGGAAGGATCAGCTATTCCCACGAATATCCAGTCGCGATCTACGAGGGGTTTGCCCGCCGCTGGACGGTGAGTTACAAACACGTCTGCGCTGCTCCTGAGTCCTGGCACCTCCGCGACAAACCCCAGCGTCGATACGACAATTGGGCAGGGTGCGTCAGCTTGAGCTGCGGCAGCAGCGCTGCGAGGTTGACCTCGACGAGCTGCGGCGCAGGCGGCGAAAGAAAGCTGTGCGCGAGCTGGCCGAGACGGTCATGGCGCAGGCTAAGTATGACGAGTTCGAAGCACTGCCTTTGATCATCTTGGCCAGATTGAAGTAATTAACCCTGTAAGCGTCGGCGAGAGCGACCGGAGTGGACCCGCAAACGTACGGCCACACCGATTACGCGACAAGCGCGCATAGATCTGTTGTTCTACCGCTGCTGCTCACCACAGTAAAGACACCGGTGGTGTTGTCAACGGTGTAAACCAGCCTTCCCGTATACAGCGTCGACGTAGGTCCTGCCGGAACATCGGTCGGGAAGAGAATCAGAACGTTCTTTCCGGTGGCTTGAAATGTCGTGATGTTATCGGTGGTTCGGCTCTTGTTGACCGACCCATTGGAAAGCAACGTTATGCTATGTCCGTTGCTGAGATTCGTGAATGTCAGGTCCCATCCGTTACCTGCCTCAATAAGCACCCCATTGTCATGCTGTTTGATTGCTCGCTTGTCTCCAGTGCCCGCAAGAAGCACATCGAAGCCTGCGCAAGCTTGGCCGGCTGGCAAGACGGGGAGCGTGAAATCTGGCCTTCCATGAGATGCCGGAGCAGCGGAGGCGGGGGCAGCGGTCGCTACCGCCACGGCTGAGGCCAGTGCAAGTCCTGTCACCGCTGCCACCAGATGCCTTGCTCTGCGGCTTTTGGTTACGGGCATGTATGTCCTCCTTATGAAGTGCCTGTGGCGACGCCAGATTGCGCTCAGGCAGCGTAGCGAGAGAAGAGACGTTCTGTGGCCAAATCCGCCCGACACGCACTGCTAACCCAGATAAGTTGGCAAATCCACCTCGACGCCAAAGAACGGCCTTACCTGTTGCAGGAGCCGCTAGTGGTCCGGCTTGACGACGATCGTCGTCGTGTTCTCCGGGAAGACTTTGCCGTCGTTGATCAGAATCTTGATCTCATGGGTCCCTGGCGTGAGCGGGTTTAGGAGCGCGACCCAGCCGTGCGCCACAGACAGATAATCCTCCGGTGGATTTGGATCCGCCCCAAAAATGTTGTTCTCGGGCAGGACGATCTGCTGCGTAGACGTCACCACCTTGGTAATCGTCACGGGCCTGCCGTCAAGGGTGACCTTGGGGGCGGTGGGGGACACTAACAAGTTGAGATCGGTTGCACAGGTCCGCAGCTGATCCTCGGTGAGTCCGGGCCCTCCGTCATCTCCGGGGATCGTACTGCACTCGAACGAAGACGCTGACACGAATATCTTTGTGCCCGGCTTCACGGTGCAAGACCTGGAGCCCGTGTATGGGAATGGCCACCCTGGCGCAAGCGTGCCGCCCAGGTCGACGCAACCTGACTCGGGAAGGGGGCCGCTGCCGTAGGGGCTCTGGTCGGCCGGTGTCTGGAGCACCTTCGTCCAGGACGCCCCAAGGATGGAAGGCAATTTCTTCGTCGGGGTGGCCGATGCCGGTACAACCTGTGCGAGCACGATGCCAAGAATCGCCGCCACGACAATCAAGGCACGTATAACAAGGCGTTTCATAAGACCCCCAAGACTTAATGAATAGACCCCGCACCCCCTCAGCCGGGGCTCGATGGAGCACCGCATTTCTGGCGCCCGAGACCGCAGGCTATCCCACCAAGAAGCCAGGTAGGCGGCATGCCACGAAAGACACGACGATATGGCTGAGATCAGCAGCTCCAGATCTGGCGGGCTGGGAATGGTGGTGCGGGCCAGCCACAAAAGGCCATCCAGGTCTTACGCCGCCTTTTTTGCCCTGAGCCGTCGACCATAGACGGCGTCGAGGAGCCGCTGCCGTACCGCAGGCGCTTCTCCGCGTGCCCGCCCACGGGCCGGCTGATCATCGCTCAGAGACTTGACCTTGACGCGACGTCAAGTTCTACCGTTGAGGTGTGGATGATCATTCCGAGCCTCGGTGGCGGATCGGCCAAGTTTCGGCTCGAACGGGGCTGACCACCCGGACGCTGCGGTACTACGAGGAGCTAGGTCTGCTGAGATCGTCCGAGCGGCTGGTCGGCGGACATCGGGTCTATGCCAGCGAGGATCTGCGTCGCCTCTACCGGATCTCTCTGCTCCGTCAGCTGGGCCTTCCGCTCTCAGACATCGCTGCTGAACTGGATGACCCCTCGCACGACCTGTCGGACACCATAGGGCAACACATCGGGCATGTTGATCAACGACTAGCGGCGCTCGGCCGCCATCGCGAGCGCATGACCACCGTACGGGAATCACTCGTCACCGGCAGCCCCACCGATGAGGAGCTGCTCGACATTCTCCACGACATGACTGAAATCGATCATGGCCTCACGCAACGACTGACCCTACTGGTGTATGACGACATCGAAGCGGTCCATGATCATCTGGTTGCCGTGTTCGGCTTCGGGCCGGGAACGATCACTCGCAATGAGTCTGGCCGAGTGGTCCATGGTGAGCTGCACATCGGCGACGGCGTCGTTTGGATGCATCCGCCGTCGGCTGAGTACCACCTGCTCTCCCCCACAAGCCTCGGCGCCAGCACTCACTGCATGGCCGTCATGGTCGATGATGTTGACCGCCACCACGAAAGGGCTGTCGCCGCCGGCGCTCTCGTCGTGTACCCGCCACGGGACATGGCGTACGGCGTTCGGGAGTACGCCGCTCGTGATCTTGAGGGTGGCTTGTGGTCGTTTATGACTCCGATCAGTCCGGAAGGAGATCTGGTATGAGTGCGCTCACTCCCTACCTTTGCGTCAGTGACTCGCGAGCCGCAATCGAGTGGTATGGGGAGGTGTTCCAGGCCGCGGTGAAGGGCACACCGTACGTGATGGAGGACGGGCGAATTGGCCACGTCGAACTGGAGATCGGTGATGCCCTGATGATGATGGCCGACCCGTTCCCTGAGGTCGACGTCGAGCCGCCCCAACCGTCGACCGGCAGCGCTGTGTCACTGCACCTCCAGGTGGCGGACTGTGACGCCGTTGCCGCGGCGGCTGTGCGGATGGGCGCCCGCCTGGACCGCGGCCCCGAATCCAGCAGCCACGGCCGATCCGCCACTTTCCGCGACCCGTTCGGGCACCGTTGGATGGTCAACTCCTGACGTTTGGGGCTCGGCTGCTGGCTGCGAGCGTCGGTAGCGCGCGCCCCGCCGCGCTGAGGAGGAGCGAGCGGAGGTGCTCTTCTTCTGCGAGCGACGACGAAGTAGGCGGGTCCAAGCGCGCTGCGCGAACAGCCCTCAAATTAAATCGTCAGACCGCGTGAGTAATGTGCAACGAGCAACCAAGTCACAGATACGGAAGGAGCAGAGGTGCCCTCGGTTCTCAACCCTTACATCAGCTTTCGCGACAATGCCCGGCAAGCGTTGGAGTACTACCAAGACGTCTTCGGCG
>DASRJV010000155.1:0-3213 GCA_035649295.1 Propionibacteriaceae bacterium | reverse complement strand
AGGCAGCCTGCGACGTTGCCGCGTCGTACGCGACAACAAGCGAATCCTGGGACACGCCGATGTCCCGCATTGCTTGCTCGAAAACCGCAACCGCGGGCAGTGGATGACGACCGCCGACGCCCGGCGGCCCGGCGAGCTGCGTCTCTAGATCCACCCAGACAGCACCAGGAATATGGCTCGCCTCGAAGTTGGACTTACCGTGTGGTGCGCCCAGAGCCCAGCGCACGTCAGCGACTACTGGCGGCTGGACTGAACCGAGCAGTTCGGCCAGTTCCGCGGGAGAGATCAGCACCAGTTCAGAGCTCGTCATCGGCTGACTCCTCGCCGAGCGGCTCCTCGCCGAGCGGCAACGGATCGGAGAGGGTGGCACGTGCCACGGCTCTTGTCACCCGCCGCCGGTGATGCCGGCGACACAGCACCTCGTACGCGACGGCGGGCGGTATCTCCTGCCCGTCACCATCCCGAACCGGCACGGTGTCAGCCACCACGACCTGGTCTCCCACCAACACCATTTCCCCATTGATGGTGCGGGCATTGTGCGTGGCACGCTCGCCACACCAGCACAGCGCCCGGACCTGGAGAACCTCGATCTTGTCGCACAACTCGACGAGCCGCTGGGACCCCCCGAACAGCCGCGTCTGAAAGTCAGTGAGGAGGCCGACGGCAAAGACGTCGATCTGCAGCTCGTCAACGATCCGCGCAAGCTGATCCACCTGTTGCGCCGAGTAGAACTGCGCCTCGTCGCACACCAGATAGTCGATCCTGTGGCCGCTGGTGAGCTGGGCCACTACATAGTTCCAGAAGTCCAATTCCCACGTGACCTCGATTGCCGGCTTGGCGAGACCGAGGCGTGATGAGATCGTCGACTCACCAGCGCGATCATGGCTGCTGAAGAGCCGACCCTTTCGTCCGGCGGCTGCCTGGGTGTAGTCGAGCTGCAAGGCAAGGGTTGACTTGCCGCAGTCCATCGGTCCGGTGAAATAGCAGAACTCAGCCACGCGGGAATCTTGCCATCCCTACCGACTTCCGCGAGCTGCGAGCGTCGGCATTGCGCGAGCAGCTCCCCAGGACTCAGCCCTCAGACCACCAGGAGTGGCACGAGCATCTCAGCTGGCGTGAGAGATCCATGCATGCCGATCAGTGTGAACTCCCGCGGAAAGGCACTCGTCATGACCGCCCAGTCGCCGCGAAGAGCCACCAGCACATGCCCCCAACGCTCCCGGAGTTGATCATCCATCGCGGCGAACCAGCCTTCGTCGATCGCTTCATCCCTGGTTCGTACCCAGGCGAGCTCACCGAACCGGGCGCGCCACCGATCCGCGACCCGTCGAGGCGGTTCTTGATCAACATAGAGATGGCGGAAGCGGGCCTCTCCGGCGAGCGCGGAAACGCCAGCCATCAAGGCCGGATCGTCCTCGGCGATGATTCGCTGCTGCGACGGGATGTCGACCATGCCGTGGTCACCGGTGATGATCACTGCCACCTGTGGCGGCAAGGCGTCACGCAGCCGCTCGCACATGGCATCGATTCGCGCCAGTTGTTGCAGCCAGTCGGCCGAGTTGCAACCGTGCACGTGCCCGTAGTGATCAAGCTCGCGTTCGTATGCGTAGACAACGGTGCGATCACTGCGCAGGGCGGCATCAACGATCAAGGCGATCCGCAGATCCTCAGCGCTTTCGTCTGAGAACGGAACGAAGGCCGCTCCACGGAGCGCTGCCTCGGTAAGCCCAGTGCCCTGGAAGCGCGCCAAGGCAACCGAGCTAACGGCAACGCCGGCTTTGCTCGCACGTTCGAAGATCGTCGGCTTGGACTGATAGACCGCAGGAACGATGTCACTTTCCCAGGTCAGGCCATTCAAGATCTCCCCGGTCGAGGGCACGCGCGACGTATAGCCGACAAGGCCATGGTGGCCAGGCGGCAGACCAGTCCCGAGACTGCCCAGACTGGTCACCGTCGTACTTGGCACCGCTGATGTGATCGGCTCAGCACCTCCGAGGAAGGAACCGAGGAAGGGCGCCGCAAGTGCCGCCCGGCGCAGCAAGTTCCAGCCGAGCCCGTCGATCAGCACAACCACGTAGCGGGTCGTGTCTGGCAACCGAAAGGCATCCTCCGGGCAACCTGGCACGCCCAGGTGCGCACCGATGCTCGGCATCAGCTCACCGAGAGTCGAGGAGTCGTAGGCCGGAACAACCATCTCGGGCAGTGAGTGATCGGACGGCACCTCTTCCGAAGATCTCCCCACGGCGGATGAGGTCATACTGCGGCCGCTCGCTGCAGCGAGCTGGCGAACCGCACCAGGCGCGCAACGCGGTCCGAGCCATCGGCAGCGGCGCTCATCCGTACCGTCAGGTCGTCCCCGACGAGTGTCCCGGTGTATCCATGATCGGCCTCACACTGCGGATCACTACATGTCGCCAGCTCGAGGTCGATTCGGCGTACCGCTCCCCAGCCCACCGACAGCCAGGTCTCGAAGACATCCTCCGAGCCCACCTGGTATGCCTCTGGCTGGGTAACGACGCGGGTCACGGCAACCGTGTTGATCTTGCTCAGCGCGACTGACTCAGTAGAGGATGCCGCGTAGATACCCGTTGCCGGAGGCTCGGCGGGCTGATCATCGGTGTGGCCGATGACAAGCCGGGTGCGGGTCAGTGCAAGCACCGTGACATGGCGATGGATCTCGTCGCGGTTGAACGTCGGCTCGTGGTGCACCACGAAATCCAGCAGCTCCTCGTCCGCGAGGGCGATCATGATTGCGTCCTCGACAAGTTCCGGAAAGTACCCGCAGGCGTCGATCTCGGCGCGCAGATCTTTCCTCGTGGAGCCAATCCTCATGTCGATCATCCTGCCACGCACCACCGACACCTGCGCTGATTCGGCGGCTGATTGCTACTACACGAGCGACTGGCCCAGTGCGGGCTGAGCCTGTCGAAGTGCGCTGCTGTGCCCTTCAGCAGGTTCAGGGCACATAACCGAGCTACAGGACGCGCGCCAACGGGTCGCGCTGGTCGGCCGTAGGGGTGATGAAAACGCGGGCACCCAGTACCGAGATCGAGTTGACGGAGGCGACACAGGGACGAAGGGTTATCGAGGCCAGCTGCGGGATTGCGTCGGACAGCTGTGCTACCCGATGCAACAGGTCCTCGATTCCTGCAATGTCGACCCCCGGTGCTCCGTGGCGACCTAACAGCGTAGGCGCGGCCTTGAGCTCTCGGA
>DASRJV010000154.1:0-4668 GCA_035649295.1 Propionibacteriaceae bacterium | reverse complement strand
GATCTCGGCGACTTTGACTCGTTCGACAGGTTCGTCGCCAAAGCCAACTCGCTCGGGCTCGAGGTCGCAATGGACTTCGCGCTTCAGGCCTCACCTGATCATCCGTGGGTCACCGAGCACCCGGAGTGGTTCTCCAAGCGCGCTGACGGCACGATCGCGTACGCGGAGAATCCGCCGAAGAAGTACCAAGACATCTATCCCATCAACTTCGACAACGACCGCGACGGCATCTATCTGGAGTGCCTGCGCATCCTCAAACTCTGGATGAGCCACGGGGTCCGGATCTTCCGGGTCGACAATCCCCATACCAAGCCGGTCAATTTCTGGGCTTGGCTGCTGGCGGAGGTCCGCAAGACCGATCCGGATGTGTTGTTCCTATCCGAGGCGTTCACCAAGCCGGCGATGATGCAAGCCCTCGGCAAGGTTGGCTACCACCAGGGCTACACCTACTTCACGTGGCGGAACGAGAAGTGGGAGATCGAGGAATACATGAAGGAGCTGACAACCGAGACGGACAGCTTCTTCCGACCGAATTTCTGGCCGAACACCCCCGACATCCTGCCCCACTTCCTGCAATGGGGCGGCAAGCCGGCATTCACCATCCGCGCAGTGCTCGGCTCGACGCTGTCGCCATTGTGGGGGATCTACTCTGGGTTCGAGCTGTTCGAGAACGCCGCGCTCGCACAGGGTCGCGAGGAGTATCTGAACTCGGAGAAGTTCCAGTACCGGCCGCGAGATTGGAAAGCCGCCGAAGAGAGCGGCGAAACCCTCAGCATGCTGCTCGGCAGGCTGAACCAGATCCGCAAGGAGCACCCAGCACTTCAGCAGCTTCGCAACCTGCATTTCCACCATGCCCCGCACGCCAATGCGCTGGTGTACTCCAAGCGGAGCGGCGACGACGTGGTGATCGTCATCATCAGCCTCGATCCGCACAACATCGTCGAAACCGAGGTCTACCTCGATATGCAGGCGCTGGGGCTCACAGCGCGCGATGTCTACCTCGTCCACGACGAGATCACCGGGCAGACCTGGCGCTGGGGACAGCACGCCTTCGTGAGGCTCACCCACGACGATCCGGCGCACATTCTCACACTGATCCGGTACGGCTCACGGAGCGCGGCCTCAGGGCCGGCTACCACGCAGGGTTAGGACGCCGTGAGCGCGACGGGCGATCCTCAGGTCGCCGAACAGGTCCTGAGGTACATCTCCAGTGCGCGGTGGTTCGCCGGCAAGGGCCGGCGCGCCCGGCTGCGATCGCTGACGCCGCTGCCCTGGCTGACCGACGTTTCGGAATTCTTCAGGCCGGCCGGTCCCCCGGCAGTGCGGTTCGAGATCGCCGAGGTGAACTATCCGCCTGAGGAAGATCCTGAACCGCCGTCAGCGGGGCCCGATCAACCACGGGAAGACCTGGAGTCGCGGGATTTCGCGCCCGCCGGCACGCCTGAGATGGCCCATGAGATTGCCCCGGTGCCGACCGAGTACTACCAGTTGGCAGTCTCGTACCGGCCCGCGCCCCATGCAGAGCTGCACCACGCGGAGCTCGGTCGTTTCACCGATCCGGACCTAGGTCCGGTCATCGGGTACGACGCCGCCCAGGACCCAGAGGCGTCTGGAGCGATTGTGACCGCATTGTTGGGCGGTCGCCGGCTGCGCAGTCCGGACAGCGAGGTTCGATTCAACATCACCTCGGGGTCCGGCCTGAGATCTGATCTTGAACCCCGCTTGTTCACCGGCCAGCAGAGCAACACCTCGGTGATGCTGGGCGACACGGCGATCATCAAGCTCTTCCGTCGTCTGGAACTCGGCCACAACCTCGATATCGAGGTGCACGGTGCGCTCAATGCCGCCGACATCTCCGATGTGGCTGGGCTGTTCGGATGGGTCGAGGGTAACTGGGTGTCCGGTGGGCGACAGCTGGATGCCGATCTCGCCATGGTCATTGAACAGCTGACAGGCGCCGTTGACGGCTGGGAGCTGGCGCTCGATTCCCTGAAGGCAGAGGAGGCTTCTCCCGAGGTCAGGGTCGGCTCCGGCTTCGCGCCAGAGGCGGAGGCACTCGGGAAGGCGCTTTCGGATATCCACCACGCCCTGCGCGCCGCTTTTCCAGCCAAGAAGGTGCTGGGCGCGCGTACGGCAATGATCATGATGGACCGGCTGCGTGAGGCGGCCGACATCGCGCCGTCGCTGAAGCAGTACATCCCAGGGCTGCTGCGCTGCTTCGATCGCCTGAGTGTCGAGACGCTGGATACCCAGCGCGTGCACGGTGACTTCCATCTTGGGCAGACGCTGCGTACGCCTGCTGGCTGGAAGATCATCGACTTCGAGGGCGAGCCTGCCAAGACCATGGCAGAAAGACGTGCCCCCGACAGCGTCTGGCGCGACATCGCCGGCATGCTGCGCTCATTCGACTATGCGGCCGCGAGCGTACCCGGGCCGCACAGCGCAGCCTGGGCGGCAGAGTGCCGGGCCGCCTTCCTACGCGGCTACGCCGGCGGGGAGCTGGACGCTGCGGATGCCGGCATCCTGCGCGCGTACGAGGTCGATAAGGCGATCTACGAGGTCGTCTATGAGACGCGGAACCGACCCGATTGGGTCGACATTCCGCTCCGCGCGGTGGCCGCGCTGGCTGCCAACGCGCCCCAAGAGGACGGCGAGCTGGTGAGCCCGACCAGAGAACAGGAGTAAGCACTCATGTCATACGATCCGAGCGGCGGTCTGACTGGCTGGGACCTCACCGGTTTCCACGAAGGGCATGACACCGAGTGCTGGCGCCGCTTGGGCGCTCACGAGATGACCGTCGAGGACTCCGAGCGTGGCTCGATCTTTGGCACCCGGTTCTCGGTGTGGGCGCCGAATGCCCAGGCCGTGCGGCTCGTCGGGGACTTCAACTACTGGAACGGCGAAGGTCACTACATGCAGCTGGTGCCTGGAGCCGGAGTCTGGGCACTGTTCGTCGAGGGGGTCAGCACGGGCAGCCTCTACAAGTTCGAGGTGCTGGGTGCCGACGGTGTGTGGCGGCTCAAGGCCGACCCAATGGCCCGGTTCGCCGAGGCTGCTCCGCACACGGCCTCGATCGTGTTCGAGAGCCAGTACGTCTGGGGTGACGACGATTGGATGTGGTACCGCGGGCAGAAGGCCATGCACGCGGAACCGGTGAGCATCTACGAGGTGCACATTGGCTCGTGGCGACAAGGGCTCACCTACCTGGAGCTGGCCAACGAACTGGTCGAGTACTGCAGTTGGCAGGGCTACACCCATGTGGAGTTCATGCCCGTTGCCCAGCATCCGTTCGAAGGTTCCTGGGGCTATCACGTCACCGGATACTTCGCTCCCATGTCGAAGTTCGGGTCCCCCGATGAGTTCCGGCACCTGGTCGACAAACTGCACCAGGCCGGAATCGGTGTCCTCGTGGACTGGGTCCCCGGGCACTTTGCGACCGACCCGTGGGCGCTGCAGCGGTTCGACGGAACCGCACTGTACGAGCACGAGGACCCGAAGCTGGGCTGGCATCCGGACTGGGGTTCTTACATCTTCAATTTCGGCCGCAACGAGGTGAAGAGCTTCCTGATCTCCAATGCCTACTACTGGCTGGAGGAATACCACATCGACGGGCTACGCGTGGACGGCGTCGCCTCGATGCTCTACCTGGACTACTCCCGCGAAGCGGGTCAGTGGGTGCCGAACAAGTATGGCGGGAACGAGAATCTGGAAGCGGTCGAGCTGCTGCAGCGGACCAATTCCCATGCTTACGGACGCGAGCCCGGCAGCGTCATGGTCGCCGAGGAGTCCACCTCCTGGCCCGGCGTCACGCAGAGCATCGATAACGGAGGCCTCGGCTTCGGATTCAAGTGGAACATGGGCTGGATGAACGACTCGCTGCGCTACATGGGCCGCGAGCCGGTCTACCGGCAGTTCCACCATCACGAGATGACCTTCGCGCTTGCGTACGCCTACTCGGAGAACTTCATCCTCCCGATCAGCCACGACGAAGTGGTGCACGGCAAAGGCTCGATGTTCGAGCGCGCGCCTCAGGATGAATGGCGGAAGTTTGGCACGCTGCGCGCCTTCTACGCCTTCATGTGGGCGCATCCAGGCAAGAAGCTGCTCTTCATGGGAACCGAGTTCGGCCAGCGTCGGGAGTTCTCCGAAAGTCGCAGCATCGACTGGTGGCAGAGCGCTGAGTGGGGACATCGCGGCCTGCAGCGGCTGATCAAGGACATGAACTCGATCTACAAAGAACACCCCGCGCTGTGGAAGCGGGACACTGATCCATCAGGCTTCTCCTGGATCGATGCCGACGATCGTGGCGGGAACATCTTCTCGTGGCTCCGTTATGACGGCGACGGTCAAATGATCGCCTGCATCATCAACTTCTCGTCTGAGCCACGCCCCGACCACCAGATCGGGCTGCCGACGGAGGGAGTCTGGAGAGAGATCCTGAACACCGACGCCGAGGTTTACGACGGTACGGGCTTGATCGGCAACCTCGGAAAGGTGGTCGCTCATCCAGTGCCGTCGCACGGCTATTCGGCATCCGCCTCGGTCACGATCCCGCCGCTTGGTGCCGTGTGGCTGCGGCTGGAGCCAGATCTGGATGAGGAGCAGCCGATCGAGCCGGAGAAAGCCACACGTGCTGTCCGCGCCGCCGCCAAGGTGGCTTCGCCACAC
>DASRJV010000153.1:0-2755 GCA_035649295.1 Propionibacteriaceae bacterium | reverse complement strand
CTGACCGCCGACCGGGTGTGGGTGGCACGCGAGCAGTTGATCACCGCCGCCCAGCGGCCCGCGGCGTGATCGGTCGGCGGCATACCAGAACGCGATCCTTCGCGTTCGCGGTGTTCGATAAGGGGTCCGCCCGCGATCGTGCCGGTGACCACTCGTGGGATCATCCTGTGATCCCAAGGCATCTCATAGAGCGGGTACTTATCGGACTCGTGACCGGGTGTCAGAATCCAACCCGCTCCGAACAGCGATCGTGAGCGCAGCGAAGCGGATCCGTTCCCGAAGGGAACCCTTACATACACGGCCTGTGATCCGGCAGGGGTATCACGATCGCTCAGAACACAGCACCACGAGATCCTTGGACGGCCCGCAGTCCGCGCGGATCCGAGGCCGGACACTCAGCGCTTGGTCTCGTACCTGGTCAGGAGCACGCCGTCGGGAAACGTCCGGGTCTCCACCAGGGTCAGGTTCACCCAGTTGTCCAAGTTCGTAAAGAACGGCGTGCCGCTGCCCACCAAGACCGGTGCGGTGGCCAGCACGTACTCGTCGATCAGCCCAGCCCGCATGGCCGCTGCGGCCAGTGTGGCGCCGCCGATGTCCATGGGACCGCCGTCCTCGGCCTTGAGCCGGGTGATCTCGGCGACCGCGTCGCCGGTGACCAAGCGGGTGTTCCAGTCCACCGTGCTAATCGTCGAGGAGAACACCACTTTCGGCATGTCCCGCCAACGGCGGGCGAACTCGATCTCCGCCGGCGTGACGCCAGGCTGCTGGTCAGCGGTCGGCCAGTGGGAGCTCATCGTCTCCCACAGTTTGCGCCCGTATAGCGCCAGGCCCGTCGCGCCCACCCGGTCGGACCACCACTGGAACAGCTCGTCGCTCGGCACGCTCCAGCCGAGGTCGTCGCCGGGCGCGGCGATGTAGCCGTCCAGGCTCACGTTCATGCCAAAGGTCAGTTTCCGCATGGCGTCAACCTACCGAGTCGGTAATCGACGTACAGACAGCACGGCTGTCAACGGCGCGGAAAATCATCGGTCAGGCTACACCGAGGGCCGGTTGACCACCACGCCAAGCGGATGCTGCGTACCGAAGAGAACCTCAGCCGGTCGATAGTCATACTTGCGTGGCATCAATACGCTCGCTGGCGTGCGGGCACAGGCTGCGAGGACACCCGGTGAGGTGGGCGGCTCATCGGCTTCCACAACTTCGACCAGGTCACTGCCGGATGCTGTCACGTCTGATGTAACCGCAGGACGAGCAGCACGAGGCGACTGATAACGGTTGCCTCGATCGGCCTGGTGGGCCTCGGGATGGCGCTGAGCGCGATCGGGCTAGTGGGAGATGGCGACGGCTGGTGGGAGGCTCGACCCTTCCTGACGAATGTCCTGTCTGCTACCACTAGCGCTGCTTCGGTCTTCCAGTGGCACTGGTCGTCCTGGGTAGAGCCGCCGAGCTGCGAGGAGCCGAGATTGACGCGCAGCGCAATGCGGTCGAATCGGCCATGCTTTGCGAACGGATGCAAGCCAGCACCAAGCGCATCGAACGGTACTGGTCCGATAGCGGACCAGCGACGGGCACGGAGTCCCGCGATAGCGAGGAAGAGTGGGCCATCGTCATCGCAGACGTGATCAGACTTGTAGACCTCCTTCGAAGTGCGGACGAGATTGTGGAATCGGAGATCACCGCAGCGGTCCGGCCACTTACCGAACTTCTCAGACACGTGGGACTCGGCACCGTGTATGCGGCCGCTGATGAGATTCTCCACGACTGGACTCGCCTGCAGACCCTTGCAGGCCCCCACAACTACCTTCGCCGATGGGAAGCCGAGTGGATCGGTCTGCACAGTATCGACATGCGTTCGTTCAAGGATGTGCTGGAAACATTGGGCCAGCCGAGCAGCCATGCATGGCAGGACTTCTTCGCGCGGCTGCCAGCGCACGGGACACTAAGTGGTTCGGACATGGCGCTGGAGTTGCGCAAAAATGCGTTACTGGCACTCCGGTTCTTGCACGACACGGCGACGATCCTGATGCGCATACGTGGTCGCGCCGCGGTTCCTTCTGCTTGGCAAACTGCGCAAGTCGCGTATGAGCAGTACCTCGCCACTCGATACATTGACCAGCAGAATGCCGACGCTGTGGTCACAGCGCCCGCGCTTCGTGGCGAATCGGGTGTTGACCGGCCGGGCGGCAGGGTCTGCTCCCGAATTCTGAGCCTCGTCTATCCCGGCTCGTGTGATCATGAATGGCCGTCCCTTGGCGGTTGATGGGCGACCACTGCCGCGCCATGATTCGTAGGATCATTCTTTGATCGCAGGGCATCTCAAATAGCAGGTCCTCATCGGACATGCCTGGCCTGTATCAGATCCCAACGGTGACCGACAAGTCTCGCGCGGCGTTGCGCTCCGCGATCTTCGGCTGATGCCATGTTTTTAGCCAACGTAGACGTGCAGGTGGGGTGCCCTTCGTGGTTCGCGACTGCGCTGGTGGTCAAGGTCGGTCGGTTAATGCGTTTCGATGACGGTCGGGATGGTCGTATCGTCGCGTGATGACCGATCGGGAAGCGTCGAGTCCCCTGGATCTGCGGTGGCGCTGGGAGCATTCGGTGCCGTTGCGGTGGCTGCTGGTCGCTGCTGGTCAGCGAGCGTATCCCCGACATGTGCAGCTCGGCGGGATCGCCGAGAGCGGAGGGGTACCCGAGCCTAGCCAGCTTTGCGAGCAGCCGCTGGCGATCCTGCGCCGACTGGCTCCGCAGCCGGTGC
>DASRJV010000152.1:0-9330 GCA_035649295.1 Propionibacteriaceae bacterium | reverse complement strand
AAGACGGCGTTGATCCCTCAAAAGCTCACTCAAGCGGCAAGCTGGCACCGCCTGCTAGGCGTAAGCCGCTCTGGTGCCGTCACCTAGAGTGAGGATTTGAGGGAACGGTTCGGGCGACCGAGACGATGCGGGGTTCGTAGTCGGTTCTTGATAAAGTCGGTCGGTCCTGTTCGCGTGCGCTGCATACGCGGCAACGCGCAAGCAGTTCAGTGACGCGTCCAGGATTGTCGCGAGAAAGGGAGGCACGGGTGCTCGCCGCGTTCGCCAACGCGTTCCGGACTCCGGACCTACGCAAGAAGATCTTCTTCACACTCGCGATCCTTGCGATCTTCCGCTTCGGTTCGATCATGCCGACGCCGAATGTCAACGTGGAGCAGGTTGACTTCTGCCTCAAGCAGGCGACCACCGGCGAACAGCAAGGCTTGTACTCCCTGATCAACCTGTTCTCCGGCGGTGCGCTCCTCCAGCTGGCGATTTTCGCGCTGGGCATCATGCCCTACATCACTGCCAGCATCATCCTGCAGCTACTGACCGTTGTCATACCTCGTCTGGAAGCCCTGAAGAAAGAGGGCCAGTCAGGGCAGACCAAGATCACTCAATACACCCGCTACCTGACCCTGGTACTGGCGGTGCTCAACTCCACCGCCTTCGTCACGGTGGCGGTGAACGACCGGCTCTTCACCGGATGCCCTGGACTGGTCTACGACAAGAGCATCTTCCCTGTGGTCGTCATGATCCTCACCATGACGGCCGGTACCGGCGTGATCATGTGGCTAGGTGAACTCATCACCGAACGCGGTGTCGGCAACGGCATGTCGGTTCTGATCTTCACCCAGATCGCTGCCACTTTCCCAAGTGCGTTGTGGAGCCTCAAGGTCGCCCGGCCAGGCTCCCAGGGCTGGGTCATTTTCCTGCTTGTGATCGCCCTGGGCCTGCTCGTGATGGCCGGGGTCATCTTCGTCGAGCTGTCGCAGCGTCGAATCCCCGTGCAGTACGCCAAGCGGATGGTGGGGCGCCGGATGTTCGGTGGCACCAGCACCTACATCCCGATCAAGGTCAACCAAGCCGGTGTCATCCCCGTCATCTTCGCTTCTTCGCTGCTCTATCTGCCCGCTCTGTATGCCCAGTTCCGGCCAGACGACAGGTTCTCGTCGTGGATCAGTACGAACTTCGTCAAGGGCGACCATCCGATCTACATCCTCAGCTTCTTCCTGCTGATCGTGTTCTTCGCCTACTTCTACGTCGCGATCACGTTCAACCCGACCGAGGTCGCTGACAACATGAAGAAGTACGGCGGCTTCATCCCCGGCATCCGTGCCGGGAAGCCGACCGAGGACTACCTCGGCTTCGTGCTATCCCGCCTGACGTTCCCGGGCTCGCTGTACCTCGGACTGATCGCGCTGCTGCCCTCGATTGCGTTCATCCTCCTGAACGCCAATCAGAACTTCCCCTTCGGCGGCACCTCGATTCTCATCATCGTGGGTGTTGGCCTCGATACTGTGAAACAAATCGAGAGCCAGCTCCAGCAGCGCAACTACGAAGGGTTCCTCCGCTAATGCGACTCCTCATCATGGGCCCTCCCGGCGCAGGCAAGGGCACACAGGCCAAGTTGATCGCTGAGCACTACGGGATCCCTCCGATCTCGACTGGCGACATCTTCCGTGCCATGAAGAACGCTGACACGCCGCTGGCCCGGCAGGTCCGCGCGATCATGGAATCCGGCGGGTACGTGAGCGACGAGATCACCAACGAGATTGTCAAAGACCGGCTGGGCCAAAGTGATTGTCAAGCGGGCTTCCTGCTAGATGGCTACCCACGAACCTTGCAGCAGGTGCGGACGCTCGACGACTACCTCGGGGAGACCGAGCGGCCCCTGGATGCCGTCATCTCGCTCGTGGCTGACACAGAAGAGGTTGTGGCACGGCTGCTCAGGCGGGCTGAGACAGAAGGGCGCTCCGACGACAACGACGAAACCATCCGGGTGCGCCTTCAGGTCTATGCCGAGCAAACGGAGCCATTGCTCGATGTTTATCGTTCCCGCGACCTACTGGTCGAGGTGAACGGCCTCGGCGAGATCGACGAGGTGTCAGACCGGGTCTTTGCTGCCCTGGATGCTCACCGCGAACGTCAAGCCTCTGAGGTTGATGCGCGCTGAGCCCTTCGCTCAGGGCGCATCACCCAGCTCAGGCACATCACTAGGCTGCGAGGTCACCAGCCCGGCAGCCCCGTCTACGGTGATCAACTGGCCAGTCTCGATCTTGTGCGTCGCCTCGGGGACGCCGACGACGGCCGGGATGCCGTACTCCCGCGCGACGACTGCGCCGTGGGAATTCGAGCCGCCCATCTCCATCACCAGGCCGCCGGCTGTCAAGAACAACGGAGTCCAGCCAGGATCGGTCGAAGGTGCGACCAAGATCTCGCCGGGCTCCAGGTGTGCCCCCACAGGGTCGAGGACGACACGTGCTCGGGCCGTCACCGTGCCAGTCGAGGCCGGACTGCCGGCCAGGGCGCCATCTGTCCGGGCTGCCGCAACTGCCACGGCCTCTGGCTCCGTCCCGTCGGAAAGCAGGATGCGGGGGATGTGCCGCCGCTTTAGCTCTTGCTGGTACGCCACACGCCGTTCCACAACCAGCGCCCGCAGGTCTTCCCCGGCCAGTCCCCGGCGGGCGTCGCCAAGGTCGAGGAAGAACACGTCAGCAACTTGATCAATCCTTGCGGCCGCGGCTAGCTGGCGCCCGACCTCCTTCAGCTGTTCACGCATCACACCGAGCGCCACGATGAGCAGGAACTTCGGCGACTCTCGCAAACCCACGAGCCCACGCACGCGCCGCAGTGTCCAGCCGGCCAGCCGCGCCCGGAGACGACTACGCTCCGCGAGTCGCGTAGTCAGGCTGGTGATCATGGACTCGGCTTTCGCCTCCCCAGCCCGAAACTGTGAGACCGGGTCAAGATCTTCTGTATCGAGACGCAGGTAATTGCTGATCACTCCGAGCAGGTGGCTCGGATCATCGGACCAGCGCGGCATGCCGAGGTCGATCTCGGCGATGGCGCGATGACCGTAGCGGCGCAGGAATCCCTGCAGGCCGCGCTGAGCCACTGGCGGCAACGCCCGGTCGCGATAGCGCTGCAGCAGTTCAGGTACGGCCAGATCAGTGAAGACGGCACGAGAAGGCTCGTCGTCGCGAATCTCGTCGGTCAACCCCCAGAGCTTGAGGTCCATCTCGGTGGTGATGTTGTGCGGCAGCCCGCGCAGTACCTCTTGCAGTTCGCCAGGTCGGGCCACGTCACGCAGCAGCCGGCGAGACGCAGCCAGCGCCAACAAACCGCCCACCGCGTACGCGAAGGTTCGGGGCATCAGCAAGAAGAGGGCACCGAGTCGTTGCTCGACGAAGTCCAGACGTTGGGCAGCGGTCGCATCGGCCGGGAGGGTGAGGGTTTGGCGTAGCCGTCGCTCGGTGGCAGCGATCCCGCGGTATGCCCATTCCGGATTGGCCAGCCCCATAGCGGCGCGTACCGGCACCTTGTTGCGGATCAGAGCGCCGGCAATGTGTCGTAGGACGGTGTGGTCGTGCGAGTTTATGATCGAAAACTCCGGCCGCTCGGCGAGCGTCTTCAGGACGGCCGAGGCTCGAGCTTCCATCACTCCGAAGACTGCGATAACTGCCCGGCGCCCAATGCGGTTGCGAAGCACGCTGGTGATGTCCACGAAAAGCCGCTGACCGGGTGCGTGCATCGCGGGCGGGCCGGCCAATGGCTGAGCGGGGGGCATTTTGATTGCGGTGGCCACCGATGTGCCAATCAACCGAATCGCCGCAAGCCCCATCGGAGTGAGGGGCCTGGTCAGGCCTTGCGCCAAGCTCAGACACATCAGTACTCGCAAGCCTGGCCGGTGCATCCTTGGCAAGGGATACAGGGTCGTAATGGGGCGCGCCTGTGTCAGCCAGAACTGGCCCGCTGAGTCCAGTGCCCATTCGGTGTCCTGTGGTGCCCTGTAGTGGTGCTGTACCTGCTGACCAAGATCAGCAAGCTGCAGTACCTGCTCGTCGTCCAGGCAGACTTGCGAGCTTTGGTCGGCCAGCTCATGATGCACGGTGCCACCACCAGGAACACTGGTGATCATCACACGCTTGTCACCGAGTCGGCGCGAGACAAGCTTGCGCTCGATCGAGTTCACGACGAAATGGTCGGGATTGACTGCGCCGGATACCACCGCCTCTCCGAGCCCCGGACTGGCATCAATCACGGTTTCGTTCCGGTTGCCCGTGATCGGGTTCGCGGTGAACATCACGCCGGCGGCAGTGGCATCGATCATGCGCTGCACGACCACGGCCAGTGCCACGCTGCGGTGATCAATTCCATTGGCGTTGCGGTAGCTGACGGCTCGATCGGTCCACAAAGAGGCCCAGCAGCGGCGAACCGCATCAAGTAACGCCGCCGAACCGACCACATTGAGGTAGGTGTCTTGTTGCCCGGCAAAGCTGGCGTAGGCCAGGTCTTCTGCGGTGGCGGAGGAGCGTACGGCGACCGGTTCATCATCGCCGAGTGCGTGGTAGTGATCGGCGATCGCGATTCGCAGCTCCTTCGGGGGCTCCAGCGCCAGCACTCTCCGGCGCGCCTCACCAGCAGCTGCGGTTACTTCGCTGGAGCCCGGATCGCCAGCGAGCGCATCCATCAAGTCATCCAGCCGAGCCTGAACCACTAGGCGATAGGCGTCCGTTGTCACACAGCAGCCACCTGGCACTGGCAGTTCGCCGGAGCTCATGATTCCGAGATTGAGCGCCTTCCCTCCGACCGCATTGATCATGGTGGAATCGATGTCGGAGAGGTCGATGACGAGCGACATGAAAAGACGATAGAGCTCTGGTGGTAGAAATTCAACAAGTGATGAATTACCGCACCGGTACTCTACTCGAGCGTGGCCAGCTTTCCTGAAACACGTCGAGACGACATCGTCGAAGTGCTGCACGGCACGACCATTCCGGACCCGTACCGCTGGCTGGAGGACCCCGACTCCGCAGAGACCGCCGAGTGGGTCAAGCGGCAGAACGAGTTCACCGCGGCTTACCTGGAATCACTGCCGGACCGGCCGTGGTTCCTCGCGACCATGCAGCAGGTAATGAGACAGCCGCGGGCGGGCGTGCCGTTCAAGCGAGCCGGTCACTACTTCGTATCAAGGAATGATGGCCGCCAGAACCAGGACGTGATCTTCGATGCCCGCTCGCTAGAGGACTTGCTGGCGGGTGGGCGAGTGCTGGTCGACCCGAACACCTTCTCACCCGACGGCACAAGCTCATTGAGCAGCTTGACGGTGAGTGGTGACGGTCAGCTCGTGGCGTATGGAGTCAGCGAAGCAGGCAGCGACTGGACGACATTCCGACTGCTGGATCTTGCCAGCAGCGAGGCAGTGGACGACGCACCTATCCAGACGAAGTTTTCCCAGGCGGAATGGCTGCCTGATCATCGCTCGTATATCTACACCCATTTTGATCATGAGGGTCAGCCGGACGGGACCCAGACCGCCGCGCTTGGTGGTCCGAAGCTTCGGTTGCATCGGATAGGCCAGCCTCAAGATCATGACGAGCTGATCATGGAGTTTCCTGAGAATGATCAGCTGATGTTCTGGGGAGAGTTGACCGACGATGACCGCTATCTCGTGGTCAGCATCGTCGAAGGAACCGAGAACAAGAACCGACTCTGGATCTATCCGATTCTCGCGGGTGACAGCAGCGAGCTTGGCGCCCCGCTCAAGATCATCGACGAGGCTGTTGCAGAGTTCGTGCTTGCCGGTTCGGACGGCGCAACGCTCTATCTTCGAACCGATCTGGAAGCCGAAGCGGGGCGGCTGGTCGCTGTCGATCTTGATTCATTTCTGGACAGGGAACTCATCGGATGGCGAGAGGTGGTCCCAGAGTCCGAACATACGCTCTTGGATGCGAGGGCAGCCGGCGATGGGTTCATCCTGGTCTACCTTGCCGACGCGCAGCCTCGCGTCATCCGCGTCAGCCTGGAGGGTGCATCGGCTCAGCAACTGGCTGTCGCCGGCGGTGCGGTGGTTGGGCTGAACGCTAAGCGCGGTGACTTCGAGGCGTTCGTTGGTGTCTCGTCAGTCACTTCGCCAACGCAGAGCTATCTGATCGAGACGAGCTCAGCAGCTACGACTTCGCTGGCAGGGCTCGTGCAGCCCGCCGACGACACCTTCGCCGCCCCGCCGACGGTGGTGGAACGTCGTACTGCAATCAGCAAGGACGGTACGCCGGTGCCGTACTTCCTGATCGCTCCAGCCGATGCCGACCGGTCCCGGCCACAGCCGACCCTGCTCTACGGTTATGGCGGGTTCAAGATCCCAGTACTTGCGGACTATCGACCGGGTTGGCCATGCTGGCTGGCTGCGGGTGGCTTGCTGGCGATCGCCAACCTGCGGGGCGGGGGAGAGTTCGGTACTGCCTGGTATGAGGCCGGTCGACTGGCGCACAAACAGAACGTCTTCGACGACTTTGTGGCAGTCGCCGAGCACCTCAAGCAAACTGCGGTCACCACAACTGAGCAGCTCGCCCTGCACGGTCGAAGCAATGGCGGCCTGCTGGTGGGAGCGGTGCTGACGCAACATCCCGATCTGGCAGCGGCTGCGCTGCCGGCGGTCGGTGTCTTGGACATGCTTCGTTTCCATCGCTTCACCATCGGTGCCGCATGGATCTCCGACTACGGAAATCCGGACGACCCGGAGCAGTTCGCCCAGGCGCTGGCGTACTCGCCGCTGCACAACATCCGTCCCGGAAGCAGCTACCCGGCGACTTTGGTGCTCACCGGCGATCACGACGATCGAGTCGTGCCGCTGCACAGTCACAAGTTCACGGCGACGTTGCAGCACGCCCAGGCAGGCGACCAACCGATCCTGACGCGAATCGAAACCTCGACCGGTCACGGCCTTGGCAAGCCGACTGTGCTGATCGCGGCCGAGTGGGCGGATCTATTGGCCTTCGCCGCCCACCACACCGGCCTCGAGCTGCGAGCGTCGGGAATCGCGCGCCCGCCGTGCTGAGTCAGGCTGGCGCGCCGCTGTCCTGGACGAACGAGCGAGCAGACATGCTCTTCGTCTGCGAAGCGAGTGAGGAAGGCAGCGGCTAACCAGCGCCAGCCTCAGCGAGCGGAGCGAGCAATGTACACGGAGCGAGCGGAGGCGCTTGTTCCTCTGCAAGCGACGACAAAGTAGGCGGAACCATGCGCGCGATGCGCGAGCAGCTCCAAAAAAATGTGTCAGCGGGACCGGGTAAGTTCGCAGGCATGACTGTTGCCATTGACGACGATACTTTCGCGTCCTTGGTTGAGCCGCTGCGCCGAGAGCTCACCGCCCACTGCTATCGCATGTCCGGTTCGGTTCATGAAGCAGAAGACCTGGTCCAGGAGACCTACCTGCGAGCGTGGAAGGGTTTCCACGGCTTCGAGAACCGCTCGTCCGTGCGTACCTGGATGTACCGGATCGCAACCAACGTCTGCCTCACCGCGCTCGACGGTCGCGATCGCCGGCCGATGCCAACCGGGCTTGGCCAGCCAAGTTCGGACCCGCGCGGTTCACTGGAGTCTCGGCCCGAGGTGACCTGGCTCGAGCCGGTGCCTGACTCGGTGGTGTGGGGCGGGCCCGCCGATGATCCGGCTGCCGAAGTGGTGGATCGGGAAAGTGTTCGCCTGGCGTTCATTGCGGCCTTGCAGCATCTGACGCCGCCGCAGCGGGCGATCTTGATCTTGCGTGACGTCCTCGCCTGGCAGTCCAGCGAGGTAGCTGATCTGCTGAACATGTCGACGGCCGCAGTGAACAGCAGCTTGCAGCGCGCCAGGGCACAGGTGCACAAGCTCGACCCCGAAAGCCCTGACGAGCCTCTCGACGATGAGCACGCTAAGGAGTTGCTGGCCGACTACGTGGCCGCGTTCGAGAACTATGACGTCGAGCGGATCGTCGAGCTTCTTGCCGAGGACGCGGTCTGGGAGATGCCGCCATACCTTGGCTGGTACCAAGGCTCAGGCGCAATTGGACACCTGATCGAGACGCACTGTCCTGCCGAGGCGCCGGGGGATCAGATCATGGTGCCGACATCGGCAAACGGGCAGCCAGCTTTCGGGCTGTACATGAAGCAACCAGATGGCGTCCACCGCGCGTTCCAGCTCCAGGTGCTGGCCCTGACCGCGGCAGGCGTTTCGCACGTCAGCACCTTCTTCGATCTCACGCTGTTCGACGAGTTCGGGCTTCCTGAATTTGTGGCTGCTCGCGCATCGCGCTCTGCTTGATTGCTCGCTGCGATGTTCGCTCGGCCGCTCGGAAGCCGCTGCCTTCCTCACTAGCTCGCAGCCGAAGGACGTGGCTGCTCGCTCGATCGTCCAGGTCAGCCTGGCTCACCACTGCGGCGCGCGATACCGACGCTCGCAGCCGGTTACTGCAGAGCTGACGTCAGGCGCATGACATTGTCGAGGTAGCGCTTGCGTAGCGGCCGGCGGCCCCACTCATCCGGTGTGAGCTCGCGGGAGAGTGAGCGATAGTGATCTTCGACCCGGCGCATGGCCGTGGTAAGCGAGCGGCTGACACACATCACCGAGATCTCGAAGTCCAGATTGAAGGACCGGATGTCCATATTGCTGGATCCGACGACGGCTACGTCGTCGTCGACTGAGAAGTGCTTGGAATGCAGCACGAACGGAGCAGGGTAGAGGTAGATCTTTACCCCTGCCCTGAGTAAGGCGTTGTAGTAGGAGTTCTGGGCATGGTGAACCATGAACTGGTCGCCCTGCTCGCCAACGAAGAGCTCGACATCGATGCCTCGCTGTGCGGCCGTGGTGATCGCGTACAACAGCGAATCATCGGGTACGAAGTATGGGCTTGTGATCGAAAGCCGACGCTGTGCTGAGTAGATCAGCGAGTTGAACAGGCGCAAATTGTTCTCGTCCGGGAAGCCAGGTCCGCTCGGCACGACTTGGCACAGCACATCGCCGGGCTCGACCTCGTGCGGGTGCGGCTGCACGTCCCGAAGTACCTCGTCCGTTTCGAGGAACCAGTCCGTGGCGAAGACGATGTCGATCGAGAACACGACAGGCCCACTGAGCTGCATGACCAGCTCGCGCCACTTGCGGCCGGCTCGCTCGTGCTTGGGGTTGTGATAGCTCGCGTCGATCATGTTGAGCGAGCCGATGAAGGCCGTCCGGCCGTTCACGACGACGATCTTGCGGTGGTTTCTGAGGTCAGGCCGTCGCCATTTGCCTTTCAGCGGCTGAATCGGCAACATCGGGCGCCAGTCGATCGCGGTCTGCTGCAGTTTCTTGATCATGTCCCGATAGCCGGGAATA
>DASRJV010000151.1:0-5637 GCA_035649295.1 Propionibacteriaceae bacterium | reverse complement strand
GCTGAAGCTGGTCGAGCTCCTCGGGCGCAAACCACAACAGGTCGTACTCATCGAGTACTGCTGCGACCTCGGGCGCACCGAGTGCGGCCGCCAGGCTCTGCCCTGCTATCACTTCGCTTGCCGCCCTCGTGGCGCCTACCGCCGCCGATTCGTCACCGAATAGCGCCCGCACCTGATGCCAGGACAGACCTCTGACCTCAACCTCGCCCAGTGGCCCGCCAAGATCGCTGAGTTGATCCGGCTGCACCTCCGCTGCCACTACCAATCGGGGCCAGCCTGGCTTGAGTACCAGCGACAGCACGCCGGCGTAACTGAGAGCGGCGTACTCGGCCTCCTCGATGAGGGTGTCCGCCTCCCTCGAGGCAACCAGTCTCGGCGTTGCCGCGCATGCCAGATAGCGAGCCGCTCGAGTGCCCGATCGCAGCGCAACCGCCTCGTCCCAGGTCATTGGAACGAACACCATCCGAGACATCAGTACTCGGCGGCGGGTGAACTGTGCGGCGGCTCTTGAGTAGGGACTTTCTCGGCAGCAGCCTTCGGCCGCGGCGACTTCTTGGCAGCGCTCTTCTGAGGTGCGCGCTTGCGTGGCTTGTCTGCGTTCGCCGCACCCGGCGGCGTCGGAGGCGCGGCGGCACCGGTGCCCAGCTCTGCAGCGCGAGATACCAGATTGCGTACGGCGGCACGTTTCTGTCCGGCCGCCTTACGCGCTGCTTCCTGTCGTGCGGCAGCCTTCTTTGCTGCTGCGCGACGCGCGGCTGCGGGGGCTTTCCGAGTGGGCTGACGCGCATCGGTCGTGCGCACGGTGGTGTCCAGGAGCTCCTCGAGGGCGTCGAGCAGGCATTGAGCAAGGACATCGAGGTCGCTGATGGCGTCCCGATCGGCGGTGAGACCGAAGAAGACCTCACCGTTGTATGAGGTAACTCCAATGGCGAGCAAGTGGCCCGTCGAGAGAGGAAGGACCGGGTAGCTCGCCACTAGCTGTGCACCCGCCGCGAACAACGGCACCTGGGGCCCTGGCACGTTGGTGATCACCAGGTCGTGCTGCTTGCGCACCACCTCGGTGGATGTGCGGACGCCGAGCGCATGCAGAGTTGTTGGTGCAAAGCCGGCGATATCGGCAAGCGAGCGAGCACCCACCGCCCGGCCCGAGTCCTTGTGTGCCTGGGTGTCGTAGGCCACCTGATGCAGGCGCATCAGCGGGTTGGGCTCACCGATCGGTAAGCGCTGCAGGTGTGGCGCGACCTGACTGCCGAGAGAAGTCGGCTCGCCGTCATCCTCGGTGACACTCATCGGCACGAGCGCCGTCAACGAGCTTCCGGCGCTGATCGACTCGCCGCGAGTCAGCAACCAGGCGCGTAGCCCTCCAGAGATCATGGCCACTACCACGTCGTTGATCGTGTGATGGTGCTCCTGGCGGACTGCCCTGAGATCGCTGAGAGGCGCGACAACGGCAGCGAATCGGCGCTGCTCGGACACCAGGCCCGCCAATGGCGAGTGCGCCGACGGACGCTGGCCGCGCAGCGCGTCAGCCGCCAGTTCGCCAAGCGCCCCGCCGATACCTCCCACCACTTCGCCTACCGCAACCGCGACTCCAAGCGCGCTGGTCAATGCACCACGCAAGTTCTCGATCGCTGTTGCCGGATCTTGCGCACTCTCCAAGAGCGCCCCGGCGAGCAGCTCCAGTGACGACGGCTCAGGCACTGGGTGCCAGGAATCCTCGTAAGCTCCTCCGCCCGGAACAGCGTGCTGCCGAGCTGTCGAGTCGAGCAGCACCTGGCCGATTTCCACGGTGTCGATTCCGTCGACGAGGCACAAGTGAGACTTGGCCAGCAGCGCGAACCGGTCGTCTTCAAGACCCTCAACCAGGTACATCTCCCACAGTGGCCGCGACCAATCGAGTCGCCGCGCCATTACGCGACCGACCAACTCGCGGAGCTGGACCAGGGTGCCGGGCCGCGGCAGTGCCGAGCGTCGTACGTGGAACGTCAGATCGAAGTTCTCATCATCGACCCAGACCGGCGGGGCCAGCCGCGCCGGAATCCCGCGCACCCGCTGCCGATACCGCGGCACGAACGCGATCCGCTCGCGGATGAGCCCGATCAATCGTTCGTACTCGAAGCCCTCAGGGCCCGAGTCGAAAATGTCGACCGTACCCACGTGCCCTGGGGTGTGGGCTGTGTCCAAGGCCAGCAAGGAAACCTCGAGCGGTGTGAGCCGCTGCGGCATGGGCCCTCCCTGCTGGTGCGAATTCCTGGAGCCATCACGGTACTACCGTGCAGAAGTTGGACCAGTCACCAATCAGGGCGATCGTTTTGGGTGGCTGGGAACCTGGCCGCAACCAGCTTCGTACAGGATTGGTGGAATCGTGGCCCCCGTCATCAACCTGTTCGGCGAACCCGCTGGGGTCAGATGTACGGAAAGGCTGTCACACCGATGAGCGCAAGGGCTGCGAACAGTGCATTGATCTGCGGCACCATGACGCTGGCCTTGCTCTTGGGTGGGTGCACCAGCAGCCCGGAGCCGCAAGTATCGGCGAGCCCACCGTCGCCGGTCAGCAGTCCCTCTGGACCGTCCTCTCCTGCTACCTCGCCACCCGCGCCTCCCGCCAGCTCCCCGTCGCTCAACGCTGACTACGCCCTGACTATCAACATCACGATCGCGCGTGGCAAGACCGTGCCCAGTGGGGAGAAGATCAACGTACGGGTGGGCCAGAAAGTGATCTTGAACGTGACCAGTGATACCGACGACGAGATCCATGCCCATATTGGCGGAGAGGGCTACGAGCTGCCGGTGCAGGCAGGCACCCCGGCCAGGGGATCGTTCACGCTCGAGAACCCTGGCAGCTTCGAAGTGGAGTCCCACCATCTCGAGAAGATCATCGTGATCTTGAACGCCCGCTAGCTCGGGCGTCGCCGCTTCATGCTCGTACCGCTGCATGGGATCGCGTCACGGCACGACCTTCCGCTGCCGTTCTCCTTCGTCGTGATCGGTGCCGTCCTGGCGTTGACGATCTCCTTCGTCATCTTGATCTTCGCCTGGCGCCAGCCACGTTTCGAACGGGTCGGTGGGCATCCGATGCCGGGCCTGACTGCCGTCGTCGACAACCCGATCGTCCGGCTGGTCGCTCGGGTGCTGGTCCTCGCAACGTACGCGTGGGCCGGGCTGGCGATGATGTTCGGCCAGGACTTGCTCACCAATCCGATCTTCGGCTTCGTCTACGTATGGATGTGGGTCGGCTTGGTTCCGATCTCGCTGCTGCTCGGTCAGTTCTGGCGAGCCACCAACCCGCTGCGGAGCATCCACCGCGGGCTCTGCGCCCTGGCTCGTGTCGACCCCGAGCAGGGTCTTGCAACCCTGCCGGGCTGGGCGGGGGTTTGGCCGGCGGCAGTCGGTCTGTTCGGATTCGGTTGGCTCGAGCTGGTGCAGCCGGACCGGACCACACTCGCCGTGTTGCGGTTGTGGGTACTGGTCTGGTTGGTGATCTTGGTGCTAGGGGCAATCGTGTTCGGGCAGCGTTGGATCGGCGCCGCGGATCCTTTCGAGGTCTACGCCAGCACCCTCGCCCAGATGTCGATCTGGCGGCGGGTCGGTGATGAGGTACGCCTTGTCAACCCGCTTGCTGGCCTGAACGCCTGGCATGCTCCTCCAGGAGCGACCGCTGTCGTCGCTGCGTTGCTCGGCAGTACCGCATTCGACAGTTTCACCAATACCAGCTGGTGGATCCAAGGCGTGCAGAACTCCAATGTCCCCGCAGTCGTCTGGGGCACCGCCGGTCTCATGGCGATGATCATTATCGTCTTCGTCAGCTTCAGTCTCGGAGCAGCCTGGATGGGCCGCTACGGAGATCGGCCTGCCGCGGACTATCCGCGGCTGATGGTGGGCTCACTACTGCCAATCGTGCTTGGCTACATAGTGGCGCACTACGCGACCCTGCTGATCGTCGAAGGACAGCGAACCGCGATCAACTTCTCCGACCCGCTGGGCCGCGGCTGGAATGTTTTCGGATCGGCTGAGATGGGAGTGAATTCGGCGATCTTCAACCATCCCACCGCGATCGCCCTCGTCCAGCTGTGTGCCATTGTCGGCGGACACGTGTTCGGCATCGTCTGTGCACACGAGAAGGCGGTTGCCTTGCTGCCGCCGGACCGCGCCGTACGTGGTCAGTTGCCTTTGCTGCTGGTGATGGTCGGCTACACCTGCGCCGGACTGCTGCTGTTGTTCTCCCCTTGAGCCCTCCTGCTGAGGTACCGTCACACCTGAAATCAAGGTTTCCGACCAGAGCGGAATTCTCGACCTCAGATCAGAAACCCACCCATCAAACTTCCGACCAGTGCGGAGTTTCGGGAGGACGCGCTGACAGCTGCTCAGATCTCGAGGCAGTCGCTCAATCGGGCGCAAGGCGGAGGTTTGAATCTCATTCACGGCACGATTTGTACTAACAAAATAACGTCTAGCTCTACAGACCTGGAGCCGATACCTCTATGCTTCGTCCATGACAGAAGCGCCGCCCCCGGTGCGCGAGCTCGATATCACTCTGGAACGGAACTCCCCCGTCCCCCTCTACTACCAGCTGGCGCAATCCATCGAGCATGCCATCAACACTGGTGCGCTCGCCCCTGGTGATCGCCTTGAGAACGAGCTGTCGCTCACCAGCCGCCTAGGTCTTTCGCGACCCACTGCTCGGCAGGCTATTCAGGAGCTGGTCAAGAAGGGCTTGCTGGTACGCAAGCGCGGTGTCGGCACCCAAGTCGTACGGTCACGGTTCCGGCGTAACGAAGCACTCAGCAGCCTCAATGACGACATCGTCAAGGCAGGTCAGGTACCGACTACGCGCCTGCTCGAATTCTCCATCGACGCTCTCAATCAGGACATCCGGGACGCCATCGACGCCGCGGGCGTCTCTGACACGGAATTCATCAAGATCAGAAGGCTGCGGCTGGCCGATGACGTGCCGCTCGCGATCCTCACCAACTATCTGCCCGCTCGTTACGAGATCACCGAGGCTGACATGCAGAGCAAGAGCCTTTACGCCTGCCTGCGAGCGCTGGGTGTCAACCTCAAGATCGCTCATCAGCAGATCTCTGCACGGCTGATGACCGAGGAGGAGGCGGAGCTCCTAGATGAGGAGACACCGGCAGCATGCCTGGCCGTCGACCGCCTCGCCTACGACGATGTCGGTCAGTTCGTCGAATTCGGTCGCCACATCTACCACGCGGCGCACTACTCAATCCAGTCTTCTCTCGTGGGCTAGCTGGACTCCACACGCGACGTTGCGGGCGCATATCCGCGCTCCATCCGAATTCCAAGCTCCAGGGCAGTGCACAACCAGCGGTCGCCCAGGGCCTCCAAGCGGAACGCCAGTGCAGCTGACCGTCTCCCGATGACCGCGTGCGCCGACACCTCAGCCACCTCCGGAACGGGGTGCTGAATACGAACCGAGCGCAATGCGGACGGGATCGCGAGTCGCCCGTGCAGCGACAGACTGCGGCGCTGATAGATGCTGATCTCCACCAGCACCTCTTCAGCCATCCAGCGGTTGAGTTGAGCGACTGGGCGCTGGCCCAGCAACGTCTGGATCACCGCCAGCGCAAGCGCGGTGCTCCACTCCCGAGCATCCGGTAGCCCGGGTCGCTGCCG
>DASRJV010000150.1:0-29938 GCA_035649295.1 Propionibacteriaceae bacterium | reverse complement strand
GCCGACGCAACGACGAAGCCCATACCCGTCGGCTTGTGGCTCAGCTCGAACGCCTCGGCCACACGGTGATCATCGACCCAGCCGCATAAACACCAGCCCCCGCTTGAGCGTCGGATCTCGCGACCCGGCGCTGCCGCAGCCTGCCCTGTGGCCGGGTATTCACGGGTCTGTGTGGCACATCGGATTCTTGAAATCGGTTGGGGTACGTGAAGCAGCTCCAGATCGTCGGTGATGATCGCTCGAGTCGTCGGAACCGCTTAGGACTGAGTGGAAGGCCGGTGTCGATAAAGGACCAGTGTGGATAGGGGAGATGTGATGAGTCAGGAGTCGGTAAGGAAAGCGCGCGGCGCTCAGCGTTAGATGCCCAGGCGGCACTGCGCAAGGAACAGGCCGACCATCGCCACGACAACCGTGGTCGCAGCGAAGCGGCCGCGCGACGAGGCGAGATCGACGCCGGCGTGGTCGAGAGACTCACCCGCACTGCTAGCCGCACCGACCCGGCCGTGGTCGAGACGGCCAGCCAGCTTCGGGCCGGGCCAAGCCAACCCACACTGAGCCACGGGGGCCTAAGTGCAGTTGACTTGTCTCGCCCGTCGTCCCGCGTCCGATCTCAGTTCCAAGACCACGATCCTCATCATCAGTTCCGTCAGCACACGCAGTGTTTGGCTGCCATCGCTCGCGGGATCGGAGAACAGCACCCCTATACACCGATTCTGTTGGGCGGAAGCGCCGCCGATGAGAAACTCATAGGCGGCCTCAGGCCGGAACGTCGTCGCCACGATCCTCCTGCGTCTGGGTTGACCGTCAAGCTCAGCGGAGGGGGCTACCAGTTCTAGTGCGCGGCAGTTCGATCGGCGCCAGCGCTGACGATGTGGTCCGCTACCCGCCAAGCGTTGGCCATGATCGTCAGTGTCGGGTTGATGCCGGTTCCGGTCGGGAACGGACCACCGTCTACCACAAAGAGGTTGGCCACTTCGTGGCTACGGCACCAGCGATCGAGGACCGAGGCTTCGGGGTCGTTGCCCATGCGCGTCGTGCCGTGCTGGTGTGAGCAGTTGCCCGTAATGCGGTCGATGTAGACCTTCTGCACCGACGTCGCACCGGCTGCCGCGAGTATCTCGGCGTTCTGGTCGATCAGGAAGCGGCCCATTGCAAGATCATTTTCGTGCGCAATGATCGTAATTCGGGCAACCGGCAGACCCCAGGCATCGGTCACCGTGTCGTCAAGCTCGACTCGGTTGTCGTGCTGCGGCAGGTCATGTACCACCATGGCCACGGCCATGCTGTGGTTGAAGTAATCACGGTCGATTTGCTTAGCCTCTGCTCCCCATGCCGGGCGATTGGGCAGCGACCAGTTGATGGGCAGCGGGATGCCAACGCCGGCGCAGGCGATGTGGCCGCCGCCGGCGAATCCGCGGTTGTCATCGTGGCCGTTGAACTCGAAGCTGCTGGCACTCACGTAGCCACCGCCGGCCCAGGCGTAGATCGGGTCCTCGAAGGTTCCAACAGCGGCGCTGTACTCATGGAACGTGACATTCCGCCCAACCAGGTCGCTGCCGTTGGCCAGCCCGTTGGGAAAGCGGGAACTCTTCGATAGCAGCAGGAGTCTGGCAGTCTCCACCGCCCCACAGGCCAGAATGACCACGTCCGCCTCCTGCTCGAGCGTGGTGCCGTCCTCGTCGCTGTACACCGCACCCTTCGCCCGACCGCGTTCATCGACGGTGATTTCGGAGACGTAGGAGTCCGGCCGCAGGTCCAGGCGACCGGTGGCCAGCGCATCAGGCACGAACACGTTCAGTGCGCTGGATCGGGTGCCGGTCGGGTCTCCGTGTTGCTGCGCAAAGGCGCTGATTACCGTTGCCGGCCGGCCGTTGAAAGGCCGGGACAGCGCGGCCTGTGGAGTCGGGAAGGAGTTGTAGCCAAGCTTCGCGCAGCCCTGATGGAACTTCTGGGCGTACCGCGACTGGGGTAGCGGCGGGCACGGGTAGTCCTTGCTCCGCCGCGACTCGTAGCGATTCGCGCCAGCCCTTCCGGACACGCCGAACGCCCACTCGATCTGGGTGTAGTACGACTCGAGGTCGTCGTAGGTGATCGGCCAGTCGACCAGTGTCGTCCCCGGCACATCGCCGACAATGCTGTGCAGTCTGAAATCTTCTTCGGTGAAGCGGGGCAGCCAGCCTTGCCAGTGCACGGTGCCGCCACCGACCATCTGCGGCACCGGGCAGAACAGCTCGGTCCGGAATTCGCCGTCTACCGTGTCCCGTACGGTGCGCGGGTTGAGCAACGGGTCGGGCCACAGGTTGTAGCGGTTGATGTTGGCGAGTTCGTCGCCACCAAACGTTTCTCGGGTACGCCACGGCCCGCGTTCTAACATGACCACGCGGATCCCGCGCTCAGTGAGGACCTTGGCGGCGGCCGCGCCGGAGGCTCCGGCACCGATGATGCAGACGTCAGCCCGATCGGGCTTGGCTCCGTTGGTCACGTTGCCTCCTTTGCTCCGGGGTGCTCCCGGTCATCTGCGAAGTAGTCCAGGGTGCTGTAGCGGCCGGTGTGCACCTCGGTAAGGGATGCAGGCCCCGGAAAACCGATGACATCCCAGCCGACTCGGTTGCGGTTGCCGCCGTAGATTGGGTCGGCGTAGAAGCCTTGGCGGGTGTGCAGCGCCAGCAGCGGTACGAAATCAAGATCAACTTCGGCGCTGGTCTGCTGCAGGGCGGGTTCGACGGGCGCGCCATACAGGGTCGTCCGCGCGCGTTCGAGGTCGGCTTCCTGGGTGCGGGACGGCTGCTCCAGATCCCGCAGTATCTCGTCCTGGTGCTCGGGCGCAAGATCAACGAAGTCGGCGTTGTGCACCTGGCCCGCCCGCTCGTCGAGATCCCGGACTCCGGAAATGTAACGCTCCCGCACCCGCTCGATCCGCTGTCGCCATGCTTCCGCGCGCTTCCCCGACAGCTGCTCAAAGCCGCTGCCATCAGGTTTTGCGTAGATGTAGTGGATTCCGGACAGGTACCGGTTGAGGAAGTCGATGGTGCCGGCCTCCCGAGCTCCAGGCGTGTCGTCGGTCGGGATGATGCGGGCCATCGCTGCTTCGATCGTGGCGCGTTGATGATCATCGAAGACCCTGCTCGTGGTTGCAAGATCAGGTTGCTGGCTCGTCATGCGGGCACCTCCACCCAACTGTTGATCTTGGCCGAGTCAATCACTGCCGCGGTGAGTACAGCCGCACGGTGACCGTCGGCGAATGTTGGGACCCCGTCTCGTTCCTCGCCGCCGGCGACGGCGTACGCATCGGAGACAAAAGCCGTGAAACTGTCTTGATAGCCCTGTGGGTGGCCAGCGGGCAGCTTCACCAACCGGCGGCTGTCGTCACTGGTCAACGTGTCGGGACCGCGGACGACAATGCGGCTATCGGTTGTGCCGCCGACCCAGAGTGTGTCGGGCTGCTCCTGGTCGAATGAATAGCTGGTCTGCGTGCCGTCGAACGAGAACCACAGGCGGTTCTTCCGACCGGGCGTCACCTGACTGACCACAAGCGACCCGGTGGCACCCCGATCGGTCTCGAACAGCACCACAGCGCCGTCCTCGGTCCGGGCTGCCACCCCACCCCGCTCGCGATACGCGTTTGCAGTGCTAGCGACAAGCCGAACAATCCTGTGACCGGTAACGAACTCCATCAGGTCGCACCAATGCACACCGATATCGCCGAAGGCGCGGGAGATGCCGCCCTGTGCAGGATCAACACGCCAGTTCATCGCGCTGCTGCCGGCCAGCCAGTCCTGCAGGTACGAGCCGTGCAACAGCCAGAGATCGCCGGCCTCGCCGGAGGCGATGCGCGCCCGCGCCTCTCGTACCGTCGGATAGAAGCGGTACACAAAGGGGACGGCGGTCATCCTGCCTGAACGGACCGCAGCCGCCACCAACGACTCAGTCTCACCGGTGCTGGTCGCCAGCGGCTTCTCGCAGATGACGGCCTTTCCGGCATCTATGGCCGCCGATGCAAGCTCGGCGTGGGTGGCGTTCGGGGTGCAGACATGCACCACATCAACGTCCGGGCTGTCGATCAGCTCTGCCGCAGACGCGGCCGAACGCCGGCTGCCGAGCCGGGCGGCCGCGTCTGCGCCCGAGGCGGGTGTGTGTCCGGCCACCCTGCTGATCACGTGGCCGGCTGCACGGACGGCTGCAGCATGCACGCCGCCCATGAAGCCGGTCCCAATGATCCCGGCGCGGAGGACCACAGGCGTGGTCTGTGACACGGGTCTACTTCTTGCGGGCCAGGGCGACGGCGAGGATGATGATCGCCCCGCGGATCACCTGCTGCTGACTCGCGTCCAGACCGGCCAGGATCAGGCCGTTGTTGATCAACCCGATCAACAACGCTCCAAAGAGCGTTCCGATTACCGAGCCGGATCCACCGAAGAGGCTGGTGCCACCCAGGATGACGGCCGCGATGGCGGACAGCTCGTCTCCTTGTCCCCATTGGAATCTGCCCGACTGCAGTCGGCCCGCGTAGAGCATGCCGGCGAAGGCCGCCACCACACCTGAGATCAGCAGCACCTCGAACTTGATCCGCTTGGTGTTGATGCCGGTGAACTCCGCGGCCATCCGGTTGCCACCGGTGGCGAGCACCTGCCGACCGAAGCGAGTCTTGGCCAGCACGACGGCCCCGACGGCGACGAAGATCGCCATCCATACGACCAGCCCAGGGAATGGACCCATATTTCCGGAGCCGAAGGCCAGGTTGTAGGCGTAGGACAGGATCGGCTGCGGTGCTGAGTCGGTGATCCATTGGGCCATGCCGAATGCGATGCCGAGCATGCCGAGGGTGACCAGGAACGAGGGGATTCCGAGAGCGGCGACCAGGCCACCGTTGATGGAGCCCACTACGGCGCCGACTAATAGGCCGGCGATAACACCAACCACAACGCCCCAGTGGGCCACAGCCATGGCCGTTACCACGCTCGCGAGACCGGCGACCGAACCGACGCTGAGGTCGATCTCGGCACAGGCAATCACGTAGGTCATGGCAACGGCGATCACGGTGATGGTCGCGGTCTGCCGGAGGATGTTCAGCAGGTTGTTGGGGGACAGGAAACCCTGATCGCCGAGCAGTATGGCGAAGAAAATAAAGATGACGACAAAGCCGATGTAGATGACGTAGCGCCGCCAGTCGAGTGTTGCGAACCAGTTACGCCGTTCAACGGCAACGGCGCCCTCGGTCTGGGGAGGCTTGGTGGTTTGGGTCACGGTCAAACTCCTTGAACGGCGTGTTGGAGGGACTCTTCGTCGGTGATGTCCTTGCGAGCGAGCTCCTGCTGGACAGCCCCGTCGCGCAAGATCAGGACGCGGTCGCTGACGGCGAGCAGTTCGGCGTACTCCGATGAGATGACGATCACTGCTTTGCCCTCGTGGGCGAGGTCGCGGATCATTGTGAGGATCTCGGTTTTCGTGCCAATGTCGACCCCGGCAGTCGGCTCATCCATGATCAAGACTTCTGGATCCGTGCCGAGCCACTTGGCGATGACGACCTTCTGCTGGTTTCCGCCCGACAGCAGGCGCACCGGCCGTGCCGGATTGGCCACCTTGACGGCGAACCGCTTGATGAGGGAAGCAGCCAGCTCTTTTCCTTTGCCGTCATCGATGAGCAGGCCTCGTTCGATCTTCTTGAGCAGCGGAAGTAGCAGGTTGTCGCGGACGGAGTGTTCAAGCACGAGGCCTTGCGCCCTCCGGTCCTCAGGGATCAACGCGAGGCGCGCCTTGATGGCCTGCCGTGGATCGGAGACGTCGACCCGCTGGCCATGGATTCGAATCTCCCCGGATTCCAGCTTGTCGATGCCGAACAGGCAGCGCGCCAACTCGGTACGCCCGCTGCCCATGAGGCCTGCCAAGCCGATGATCTCTCCACGGTGCAGCGTGAACGAGACGTTCTGTACCCGCGCGCCGGCGGTAAGGCCGTCAGCCTCGAGAAGCACCTCCGGCTCCGCCGAGGTGTCGCGCTCTTGATAGGCCATGCCCTCGATCTGCTGACCGACGATGCCCTCAACGATCTGGTCCGGAGTGATGTCGGTCAATCGCTCGGTGAGCAGGTTCTTGCCGTCGCGCAGGATGGTGATCCGATCGGCGATGCGGTACACCTCCTCCATCCGGTGGGAGATGTAGATGATCGAGATCCCTTGCGCCTTCAGGCGGCCGACCAGTTCGAACAGTTGGTCCGCCTCATGCTTGGCCAGGCTGGCAGACGGCTCATCCATGATCAGGACCCGAGCGTCCTGGGCCATGGCTTTGGCGATCTCGGTGAGCTGCCAATAGGCCGTGCCGAGGTCCGCGATCCGAGCTCCCGGGTCGACCTCGACCTCCATCTGTCGAAAAACCTCCCGTGCCTTCTCCCGCGCCTCGCGGTCCTGGATGAGGACCTTCCCGGTGAGCGGCTCCGTGGTGAGGTAGATGTTCTGAGCCACTGTCAGCGTTGGCACGAGGCTGAATTCCTGAAACACCATGCCGATGCCGGCCGCCTTGGCGTCCTGAATGGAGGTGAAGTTGACCTCCTGGCCGTTGATGCGGATGACGCCGGAATCCTTGGTGTAGACCCCCTGCAGGATCTTCATCAGTGTTGACTTCCCCGCCCCATTGCCGCCAGCCAGAGCGTGCACCTCTCCCTGCGTCACCTCGAAATCGACGCCCGTGAGGACCACGTTGCTGTCGAAGGCTTTGGAGATGTCTCGCATCTCCACGGCCGGAACATCGGTCTCGGCGACCGGGGCCACGGCATCTGTCACTTGTGTCATCGGCCGCACACTCCTTACTTGAACGAGCTGACGAGTTCCTTGGGCGGGTCCTCGTGGTAGACCGTCTTCCAGGCGTCGAGGACGTTGTCGTGCTGTACCGGCAGTGCGCTCAGCGCGACATAGGGCGGAGTTTTTTCACCAAGGACCGCCAGGGCACCCAGCCGTGCCTCGGTGACGCCCTGGTCATAGGGCAACTGGGCGCCTAGTCCGACGACAAGTTCGCCCTTGGCGAGCGCGATGGCGACGTTCTTGCCTAAATCCTCAGTCGCGATCCGCAGATCGCCACGGCCTGAAGCGCGAGCCGCGGCCATGACGCCCTCAGCTGGCACGTCCCAGACTGCCCAGATACCGGCGAGATCGGGATGCTTGCTGAGCATGGCGTTGGCGACGCCCTGGGCGTCACCGGCGAAGTCAGGTCCGGCAATGCCTTGCTCTTCGACGATCTGGATGTCTGGGTAATCGCTTTGAATTGTCTTCTTGAAGCCGTCGTAGCGCTGCCGCGTCACGAAGAAGTCGGCCTCGTGGAAGATCACCCCGATCTTGCCCTTGGCGCCGAGAGCCTTGGCCATCAGATGGGCAGAGACGACACCGTTGCCGTAGTTGTCCGCGGAGACGGCCGAGACGTAGTCTGTGCCGGCCTTGAATCCCTTGGGCACGTTGTCCATGAAGACGAGCTTTGCCCCGCCCTGGGCCGCCGCTTTGTACGCGGTCGCCGTTGCGACGGGATCGGTCGGCAGCGACACTATGATGTTGGGCTTCTTGCTCATGACCGTTTCCAAGTCGGAGACCTGCTTGTCCGGCTTGAAGTTGGCGTCGGTGACCGCAACGACTTCGATGCCGAGATTCTTGAACTCGGAGCGGAGTCCGGCGATCTGGGCGCTCGACCAGTCGTTGCCGGCATAGTGCATGACGATGGCGGCCTTGGCGCCCTTTGCTTTGATCTGGCTGAGCTGGTCAGGAGTCAGGTCCGCCATCTTCGCAGGTGAGGGATCCTCGCCGTTGGGCCCCTTGCTGAGTACCTGACCCTGCAGCGCCTGCAGAGCCTCGTCGGCCTTTTGGGCGGCGGCCTGATCGGGCGGGGCAGTAGTCGTCTGGCCAGGGATGTAACAGCCGGCCAAGGTCGCCACGGCAAGTATGGCGACGCCGACTCGGGCGAGCTTTCGTCTCAAGGGAACCTCCGTGGTTAGATGTCGCGTCTGCCCTGGCGAAGCTCGCCCGGGGGCTACGCAACCTGCATGGTGAGAAGCTGGTCGAGGTAGGCCTTGCTGATCTTGGCCGCCCGCAACGGACTGCCGGCATAAGAGTCGAGCTCGACTATCAGCCAGCTGTCGTATCCCGTCTCCCGGACGGCAGACAGGATGTCGGAGAAGTCCAGCGAGCCCTGACCGAGCGGTCGGAACTCGAGCGGATCCAGCGCCACGTCCTTGAGGTGGACATGAGCGACGCGATCCCCGTACTGGCGAATCAGGGCTGCCGGGTCCCCGCCGCCAGCAGCAAGATGAGCGGTATCCGGGCAGAACGCAATCTGCGTGCGAGGCAGCAACTGCTCGAGTTCTTCGGGGCTCTCCACGATCGTGCTCAGATGCGGGTGGTACGAGGCGACGAGGCCATGCTGGCGAGCAAGCTCGTGGACCCGATCAAGAGCGTCGGCCAGGCGGTCGTAGTCCTCAGCCGTTGTGCCCGCGGCCCGGCGGGCGCCGCCACCGACCACCAGGCGTTCCGCACCGAAGGTGGCCGCCAGCTCGCAGGCCCGACGTACCTTGTCCAACTCATCAGGCAGGACATCGGGATAGACGAACCCGGCACCGGTGTAGACACTGACCAGTTCAACGCCGTTCTCGACAAGCAAGCCGCGCAATTCGTCCGGACGGTCGGCGTACGCGGCTAGGTTGCCATCGAACATCTCTGTGCCGGCGTAGCCGGCCGTCGCAATGTCGCGTACGGCCTCCTCCATCGAGCCGTAGGTCAGGTAATAGAGGTCTTTAGCACTGGTGACGCCCTGTGCATGCCCAACAACGCCACCCCAAGTGATCGAATGATACCCAAGTTGCACATCCCCCCCTTTCTTTCGACTCTGTGGGCGATTAAACTGCACGCTATGTGCAGAAGTCAAGAGATGTGGGGCGAATCTCCGCCTAGAAGTGGGAGTCGGAAGTACTTGTTGTGAAAGACCTTCGCCTCGCGAGAATTCGCGGAATCAGGTGCAAAGATCTATACGGCCGGACAGAGGCAGATCGCACGACACATCAGCAAAGAGAGGGCGATGGCAGTCGAACCCAGAGATCTCCCAAGTGATGATCACCTGGATGAGATCGTGTCAATACTGGATATCGTTCGCTCAGGTCTTGCCCGGACCAAGCCGGAAATCACCCGGAATACCGGTCTTGGACGCAACATGGTGACCCAGCGCGTCAACCAGCTGTTGGCGATTGGACTTATCGAGGAGCAGGGACTCGCGGCCTCGAGCGGCGGCCGGAATCCACGAGCCTTACGTTTCCGGGGTGACGCTGGCCAGGTGCTGGTTGCCCATCTCGGCGCCACGCACTTCAGCGCCGGATGCGCCGATCTGCAGGGCAATATCATCGCCCAGCACCGCGAACCCTGTGAGGTCGCCGATGGCCCCAAGATCGTTTTGGACCGAGTCTGCGATGTGTTTGATCGACTGCTTAGCCAACACCCGGGCGACTTGTGGGGGATCGGCATAGGCCTTCCTGGGCCGGTTGACTTCAGTTCGGCTCGAACCATTGCGCCTCCGATCATGCCGGGGTGGGATCGCTACGACGTGCGCGGGCATCTGGTGGACCGCTTCGGCAGCGCAGTGTGGGTTGATAACGATGTCAATCTGATGGCGATCGGAGAAGTCCGGGATGGACTGGCTCGCGGCCAGCAGAACATGGTCTATATCAAGATCGGCACGGGGGTCGGCGCAGGGTTGATTTCCAACGGCCAGATCCATCGCGGAGCTCAAGGCTGTGCCGGAGACATTGGCCACATCCGCGCTCTCCCGGACTCCACTGTCCCTTGCCGGTGCGGGCAGCTGGGGTGTCTTGAGGCGTTGTCGGGAGCGGCCGCACTCCTCGATCAGGCGCAGCAAGCCGGCAAGGAAGGGCGCAGCAACTTTCTCAGTGGCATCGTCAACGATGGCCGCACGGTGACGTTGTCCGACATCGGCGACGCGCTGGCGCGCGGAGACAGGGTGATGCGAGAGCTGATGGTTTCGGCCGCTCAGCTAGTGGCTGATGCCGCTGCTCGGATCGTCAATTTCTACAATCCCGGCCTGATCTTGATCGGTGGCTCGGTGGCGCATATCGGTGACATCTATCTGTCCGCCATCCGACAGACGGTTGCAGCACGTTCCCTGCCGCTTGCGACGCGCGATCTGCAGATTGGACGATCGCGGCAGGAAAGCAACCCGGGATTGACCGGTGGAGCCTTCATGGTGATCGACGAGTTGCTGTCGCGCGATCGCATCGGCCGCTGGATTCAGCAGCGGACGCCGGTGGGTCGCCCAGATCTGGTCTCTTAAGCGTATTCATCGGCGCTGGTTGAGGTCAGTCGGCGGCTACGAAGATCGGGGTGAGCGACACCTCCAGCAGCATCCGGCCGCCGCGTACCTCGCCCGGCTGCCGCTGACCCAACGGCGTCAGGGCCGTTGCACGAGTCGCACACCACGGCCAGCCGAATGGCATCGGTGGCTCGTCCTCTCCGTCGAACGAGTCGCGCTGCCGCCACACCACCAGCAGTGGTCCCCACTCACGGCGGCGTTCGTCGAACAGCAAGAGGTCTGTGCCACATCGGATTTTGAAATCGACTGGGGTACGTGAAGCAGGTCGAGTCGTCGGAACCGCTTAGGACTGAGTGGAAGGCCGGTGTCGATAAAGGACCTACTCGAGGCTTCTGTGCACGGCCGCTCGGTGCTGGTAACCCGACAGGGTTTCGGCATCGGCTCAATCGGCGTCTCTGCCCCAGCCGTGCCGTGGGCTAGCTGTGGAGATTTAGTCGAGGCGACGTTTGTGAACGATGAGCACATCTGGCCATAGCTCCACGAAGTCGCTGGATTCGAATGCGTGGGTGATGACGGCCAGACCGGCGCCGACGAGTTCGAGCAATGCGTCATTTGTGATGTTTCCAGTGGCCACAATGAGCAGACGTCGCGGCGAGCCAGTCAGCAGGTGGCTGTTACGGAAGTCAGCGTCTTTCGTAACGACGATCCGATCCTGTGCGTCGGCGATGGTGCAGATTTGTTGATCGGTCGATCGATTGCCCGCAGGAAGCGATGAAGTGTGAATAGCATCGTGACCGCGCTTATTAAGGAACGTTGCCAAGCGTGCCGGCAACTGTGCATCGAAGACGAACTTCACGCAGCCCCAGGCCGGTCAACCCTCCGGCCGCCTGCGGTCAGGGCACCAAACTCAAGTGCCGCAAGCAAGTCGTCGCGCTCCAAGTCCGGGTAGTCTGCGAGGACCTCATCGAAGGTCATACCCGAGGCTAGCAGTTCCAGCAGCGTCTGGACCGGGTAGCGCAACCCGCGGACCACCGGTTGGCCGTGGCATACCTCTGGGTCGGTCGTGATGCGCTCCAGTCGAGACATGCGATCAGCGTACCGGGAGATATGACCTCAGCAGTCGACGCGGCCATGTGCCCCATGTGTGCCCCCAGGTTGCAGTCAGGCACGTCCGCGGCCGCAAAATGCACGTCTGGCACGCGATGCTCACGCCTAACCAGACGGACGCGATGCCTTCGCAACGAGTCTGTGTAGCCACTCGTCATCTGGGCGAGCCGTTCCGGCAGTGGACGACCGACGAGATACTCGCCTCGGTGACGTCGAAGCCGCTCCTCTACGCTCCGGGAACGAACTGGAACTACGCTCACACCAATTACGTGATCCTTGGGCTCGCCCTCGAGAAGATCACTGGGAAGAAGATGCAGGACGTCCTGCAGGAGAAGGTGCTGGGCCCGCTTGGGCTGACGACACCACCGATCCCGGCACACCCGCCATCCCCGAGCCGGCGCTGCACGCCTTCACCTCCGAACGGCGGTCGCAACTGGGCATCCCGGCCGCCACCCCGTTCTATGAGGAATCGACGTATTGGAACCCCTCGTGGACGATCACCCATGGCGCCATTCAGACCAGCAACATCTTCGATGTGGCCGCACGGCGGTCGGCATCGGAACGGGCAAGCTGCTGTCGCCGGAGGCGTACCAGAAGATGATCTCGACCGACCTCCGGGGCAAAACGAAGGCCCTGCCCGGCTGCGCCACCTGCGGCCCCTCGGACGAGTTCTACAGCTATGGACTCGGCATCGTGACGACCGGCAACTGGCTCATGCAGAACCCGCTTTTCTCGGGCGAGGCCGGCACATTCGCCTACCTACCGTCCCAGAAGGTGGCGATCGGGCTAGCGCTCACGTTCTCCCCAGACGCGTTCGCGGCGGATGGAAGCTATAAGCCGGAGGTCACATCGAACGCGGCCGATGCGGTCTGGCGGGAGATCGCCACCGTTCTCGCACCGAACGACCCCCCTCCGACCAAGCGGTAGCTCCCGGCGAACATGCCAGGGCCACCGGCGAGGGCTTCCTGGCGCCCGGGGCCGCGCTCGGCCGACCGTTCCCTCGCTCACACGGTCGGCGGCTCAACTGCCGGCGGTGCTCCCGCCCGCACCGACGCTGCGCGCACCGGGCCGGATATGGTGCGGCTGCGCGGCTTAATTAGTCGCAGCGCGGCTGGCCATTGGCCGGGACCCGGCCTCAGGATCAACGCCAACTCGAGATTGCTCGTAAGCTGTCGCGCGCGAGTTACGTCCACCCACGTGGTGTGCGAGTCAGTCTGTATGCGCGTGGTCTGCGAATGCTACAACGCCCTTGATGCTCCGGCCGTCGACCGGTGGGCTGAGGTTGCGCTCCTGAGACCCGTAAGCGGTTCCGGCGTGCTGCATTGCGTTGGTGCATAACGCTGGTGCCCTATGCGGAGAGGTCGACTTGGAGCCCAAGGTTTCGCCCTCGAGCGGCGTTGAGGACGAGGCTCGCTGCGACGACGTCCTGGGCAGCAATACCGACGGACTTGTACAAGGTGATCTGATCCTCTGAACTCCGGCCCGCTTTCGTGCCCCTGAGGAGCTCGCCGATTTCGGCGTGGATGTGGTCGGGCCCAATCAGGCCCTCTTGCATGGGTACTCTCAGGTCGTTGCTTCCGGCCGGTGGCGGTGCCAGCACGGCCTCCCGGGATTCCACTACGACCAAGGCGTCCATGACTGTCGCGGAGTCCACCTCCCGGCCAGCCGTGTTGTACCCGACCGACGTGACATGCACCCCGGCTTTTAGGTAGTCACGACGCACGACGGGATCTGGGGAATGGGTTGCAGCACAGATCAGGTCGGCGTCGGCACAGGCCTCGGCATAGGTTTCGACAGCACGCACATCGATTTCGAGGGTGTCCTGCAATACCGAGGAAAGCGACGCCGCCCTTCCCCAGTTCCGCCCCGCCACGCGAATCCGCCGGATCGGCCGTACGCGGACCATGGCCTCGGCGTGAGCACGGGCTTGGACTCCCGTTCCCAAGATCGCCAACGTGGCTGCACCTTCGGGTGCAAGCAATTCGGCCGACAAGGCGGACCCGGCTGCCGTCCGCAGTGTCGTGATCGAGGTGCCGTCCAGCAAGGCCACCGGCTCTCCGGAGTCCGCGCCAAAGACGATCACGACAGCCTGGTGGGTCGGCAAACTGGTCCCGGCATTGCCTGGGAAGAGGCTCACCAACTTCGCAGCCAGCCCCTCACCCGTGGGAAGGTAGGCCGGCATCGCAGCCAGCAATCCTCGGCCGGGCACCATCGCAGCGATCCGTGGAGGCATCGACCCGCGGCCAGCAGTCACATCCTCCATAGCCCCGCGAAGCGAATCACGCAACGCATCGAGATCCAGCAGAGACTCCGTCTCGGCGCGACTTAGCAACAGCACGACCACAGTGTGTTCCTGAGCGAAACCAGACGGAAGCTGGCATGGCCGGTCATGACCCAGCCAGAAGCCGGGTGCTGTAGCTCGACTAGGTCGTTTGTTCACTTCGCACGCGAAGCAGCACCGCTCATGTATTTGTCATGTGTGCCACGGGAGAGATTGAGTGCTGGACAAAGACCTGAACTGGCAGCTTTCCGTCGAGTCCGAAGATGGTGACTCGTTCCAGTGACCGCTTGGACCTATGGTCACCTCCATAGTAGAAAGGTGCATGGGCCAGGAAGGCGTTCCCTCGAGAGAAGTTAGTCCGCAGCCAGGCGATTTTGTCCCCGCGCATAGGACCGCTCGGAGCGAGCCAGTCAAGGCAAGTCGAGGCGACGGGCCGCGTCCACCGACGCACCCAGGATCAGGTCTACCACTGGTTGGGGGTCGCCCATCGCGAGCGGAAAGCTGGGCAGCCATGTCGGAGACGATCCGGAGTCGACTGGCTGAGCTGGCGGGCGAGGTACTCGAGTGGTTCGCCGACCAAGACTCGTCCGGCGAGAATCGTCCGCGCGCCGTGGTCCTTGGCACCGAGGCGCTCTGTATCGCGGAACCAAGGATCGACTCCACCGGGCGCCCGGTGTATGTGCTGAATCGTTACGAGTTCGTTCCGGGGACGCATAAGAAAATTCCCGTCGAGTATCGACCGGGCCTGCATGAAGGTGCTGTGCCGCAGCCTGCACCTCAGCCGGGTGTTTCCTTGCCGCAACTCGAGAGCGATCTTGGGCTGTCATTGCGTGAAGCAGGGCAGCTAGGGAATCTTCCTCCGATGGCGCAGGAGCTGCTGCAAGCACCCTTCAGTTCCAAAGACCCCATAACGCGCTGCGAGTACTGGTACTCCGGCTACGCTCATCGCCTCGACAAATACATGTTTGTGCTAGCCGGGCGGCACTTCGTCACTGCCGCCATCGGCACCCAGCAGGTGCCTGTCGGTCACACCGTCGCCAATGCGCATTGGAGCCTGATCTGTCACCGGATGGGCGTGAACCGCGTCGTCGGTTCGTGACATGGCAGACAACTTCTCACACCTAGGAGGGCTCAATGCCTACGAAATCCTTGGTGTTGAGCAAACCGCAACGACGGCGGAGATCGAGGCTGCTTATCGAGCAGCCATCAAGCGCCAGCATTCCGACACGGGAGGCGTCAACCGCCTTGCCCAATTGATCAACGACGCACGCGATGCCCTAATCAAGCAGCGTGTGTCCTATGACCGGTGGCTCCGAGACCCATCGCGGCTGCGGGTCGCAGACGGCGCATCCCGTACCAGCGACGCCGACAGGGCGTCCGCCGAGGAGGTGTGGGATCCCTGGGAGGCTTACGATTCCTCGACCCCGCCGCCTCCTCAGCGCGAGGAGCCGCCAAAGCGGCCTAAGCCACCGCCGCCACCGCCCAAGACAGCGTCGGACGCAGAGACTCGCTCCGAGCCCACGAGCGGGACCACGAGCCCAGACGCAACTTCGTTTCTTCCCGAGGAGAGCCGGGCCGAGGGACCGGATGAATCCCCGGTCGGTGAGTGGTGGGCCGTCCTGGCATCGGTGCTCTGCGGGCCGCTGGGGTTGTGGCTTGGCGTCCGGTCCTCCCGACACCGTCGATCGCCAGCCGCGGTAACAGCCATCGTGATCGGCAGCATGAACGTCCTCTTGCTCGTCAGTATGGCCATAGCTGTTCCGCTGGGCGTGTTCAAGGAACCATCCACTGCGAGCTCCCCGGCTAGTTCACCGTTGTTGAAGGAGGGCCAGGTGGTTGCCAGGCCCGGCACGAGGATCGTTCTGGACGAGGGAGGCACGTCGTTTACGCCAGCCACTAACCACGCGTCGCTGGTCGGGACGCAATCCGGCCTCGCTCCTGAACCCGGCACGTCATATGTCGCCCTCGCGCAACCTGCGCCCGAACGCTATGACGCGTGTTCGTCGTTGACCTACCCAGAGGGGGCTGGCAAGCCGATTCCTTGGAGTCGGCTGACCGTCGGCGCGATGCTGTGCGTAAGGACCACGGCCTCGCACCCAACCAAGAGTTTGATCACCGTCGTCGACCGTTCCGGCCGCTCTGCAACGCTCAAGATCATTACCTGGAAGGACTGAGCGGTTGCTGCTACGCCTAATCCGGCTGACGATCGCCGGCTACTGGGCCCGGCCGAACTTAGTCGCTGAGCGCTATGAACCGCTTGAGCTTGCCTGTCGTGGCGTGACGCGGGATCTGCTCGACAACCCCTACCTTGATCTCGGGATTCAAAAGCCCGTACGGCCGCAGCGAGGAGGCCAGCGCGGCAGCCACCGCTGAGACATCCGGCGACCCGACTACAAGCACGTCCGCACCGGCGGCGGTCTGATGTACCTGGTACTCCGAGATCTGCGGGTCGGTCCCCAGCACATACCGGAACGCGCTTGCCGGGACCATTCGCTCGCTGTAGCGGAAGTCGTCGTCACGCCGTCCGGCGATGTCGGCGACGCGACGCATCGAACTGCCGCACGCGCAGCGCTCGGGCAGCAGCGTGACCTCGTCGCCGAGGTCATAGCGGATGAACGGGAACGTGCGGCCGGCAAGCCCGGTCGCGAGCGTGCGCACAGCCGGCTCATCAGGGCCGACCGGGCGCCATAGCGAATCGACCCGTTCGAGGATCACCTCGTCCTCGCAGATGTGAAGGCCCTCGCCGTAGCCGCAGCCGACGGCCTGGACACCGATCTCGGTCGAGCCCCACAGGTTGTGGATGGGCGCGCCCCAGGCCACTTCGATCGCGTCGCGGTCCTCCGTACTGAGCGGCTCGGAGTTTGTGCTCACGCGAACCGGCCTGATATCAAGCTCACCCGCGATCGTGGCACGGGCAAGGCGTCCGATCACCGAGGCGTAACCGACAAGATGCGTCGGCCAAGCCTCCGCCACCGCTCGCAGCACCTGCTCGAACGGCACCCCCACGGGGATCACGACGGTTTCCATCAGCGGCTCGGTCGCGACGTCGAACAATGGTGTGCTGGCATGTGGCGGCTCGCCGGCCGCTAGCACGCCCAGTCGCGCCGGGCGATGATCAGATCCGGAAGCGCGCTCGGCACGGGTCTGCCATCGCCAGGCGAGACAGGCGAGCGTGATGAACTGCTGCCAATCCCAGATGTACACGCCGCGTACGCCGCTTGAGCCGCCCGAGCTGAAGACCTGATGCCCGGCGGGCGTGTAGGAGAACCAGCGCTGCTGGGCAAGCACCCGCTCAGCGCCGCCGCGGTCGATATCAGGTGTCGTGACGATCGTGTCCCAGTTGTCCTGTGCCTCCCGCTTGATCATCGGCGGCAGCCGAGCAAGGTCTTCGACAGTGGCCGTGGCCGGATCGATGTCGGCCATCCGGGCCGCATGGAAGGGCGAGCGTTCGCGCGCGAACCCGAGCAACGACCGGAGACGCCCGGTCCGATAGCGCTCGATTTGCTCCTGCGACCACTCCATTCGCGCCACGTGGTCCTCGAGGGCGGCTCGTACCGCATTCAGGTGGGCTGCACGCAGATGCTCGTAGCTTGCCTTCGGGTCTTCCTGGGGCACGCGCATAGTGTCCCCCTTGCCGCGTCCGGTCGTAAAGCAATCGCCTTTCTGATCAACAGCACTCGAGGCACTAGGCGGCCAGCAGCCAGGTGATCGCCAAAATCACCGGCACTGAGAGCACCGTGGCCACGAAGATCGTGTCCCGCGCCAAGATCACGCCACGGTCGTAACGCATGGCGAAGGTGAAGACATTCTGTGCCGTGGGCAGCGCGGCGATGACGGTCACCGCGAGCAGGTCGTGGCCGGCCAGCCCCACCACGTACGCCGCAATGAGGTAGGCAAATACCGGTTGCACGACCAGCTTGAGCGCCACCAATGTGGCGATCTGTACGGGTGGCTCGCCGGCGCCTGGTCGAGGTCCAAGCCGGAGCGAGATGCCGTAGGCCAGCAGCACGGAAGGCACCGCAATGCCGCCGACCAGGGTCAGCGGCGCGTTGATGATGACCGGCAGTCTGGTTCCGGTCAAGGCGAGTGCCAGTCCGACCAGCGATCCCACCGCGAGCGGGTTGCTAAACGCCCGTGCGAGGCGGATGAGCAGCAGCCGACCCCGAGACATGCCGGGGCTTGGTACATGGCTGATCCCGTCGAGGACCGCCAGACCGGTCGGTTGCAGAATGAGCAGTTGCGCCAGCAACATCGGAGCGACCAGCGCCGCGTCGCCCAGGGCGTACGCGGCGATCGGCAGGCCCAGATTGCCTGCGTTGACGTAGGCCGAACAGAAGGCGGCAATGACGGTCTCGCCGGCCCCGCGTTTCCAGATCATTCGAACCACCAGTACGGCGATCGTCGCAACCACAGCAACACTGCCGAGTGAGGCGATCAGATTGGCTGAGAGCAGCCGGTGCACATCCGTGCCGCCCAACACAGTCACCATGAGCGCAGGGCTGGCCACGTAAAAGGCCACCCGCGTCAGCACACCTTGTGCGGTCGCGTCGAGGATCCTCAACTGGGCGAGCAGGAAGCCGAGGCCGATGATGATGCCGATGACGGCGAATCCGGCCAGGACGCCCTGCACGTGATCGACTCCTCCCCGTCGCTTCACCGGCGCACCATGATGCCTGGGTCTGCGGATCGATCGGCATGGGGACCGCTCTAGGTGGCCGGGCGTCTCGACGCGTTGAGCGAGGGTATACAGGGTGCCGTGGAGCCCAGCACGGATTTCGTCGCCCTGCTGCGCCGATGGGAGGGCGCGGGCGGGGTGTGGAAGGTGCTCGGCCGAGACCGCGACGCGGTGACGGTCGGCCTCTACCGCTGCGACGGCGGTGAGGAGGCTGATCGATTCGTGGCCAGCGATCCACGGCTCGCGCAGTTTCTGGCGGGGCGTATCAGTAGCCAAGATCAGCCGGATTCGATGGGCGCGCCAGCCGCGGATCCGGATGATCATGAACAACGGGATCGTGATCGAGACCCCGGAGGACGGGCGCGGCAGGCGCGTCCGCGAGATCGGCTCGGTCGCCCGCTCCCCTACGGCAGCGTCGGCGTCGAGCCGGTATCGGAAGAGCCGTTGCCCCCATTGGCGACCATCTCAGTTGCGCATGATCTTCTTGCCGCCGGCCGACCCTTCTCAGCCCACGAGGTGTACGAGGCGCGCTGGAAGGCTGGCCCCGCCTCGGAGCGGGAGCTGTGGCAAGGACTCGCCCAGCTCTGCGTCGGCATCACCCATGCCGAGCGGGGCAACCAAATCGGCGCGCTGCGTCTGATCGGCCGAGCTCGGCGACGGTTGGAGACATACGCTGCCACCGGTGGACCCGCCTACGGCTTGCACCTCAGCCACATCATCGAATGGATCCAAAATCGCGAAAGCGAGCCCGACGATAACTCCTGGTTGATCAGCCAACCTCTATGAAATCGCCCGTGCCGATGATCCCGGCTTAGCTGCCGGGCGCTCGCGTCCGACGGCGAACCCGCCCGGCTGAGGCGCTACTTCCGCCTGCTCCGCCGCCGAGTGCGGTGGCCACTCCCAGCATCTGGTCCACGCAGAGCACATCTGCGGGTCGGCGATCAGATCAAGGAGATCCCGGCGGACGGTTCATCGTGATCGGCAACCACAACACGATGGTGCAAATGGCGTAAGAGCTGGCGAGGGCGGCTCGAGCGGTACCCGGCTGCTCATCCGCCGACGAGCTTGGGAAGCCCTCTGGCGATCTCGGCATCAACTTCGAAGTAAGAATTCTCGCTCGAGTCGCCCATGACAGCGTCGGCGTACTCGCGGAGTTCGTCGATCGAATTGCTCTCCCACAGGCAGAACACGGCGTTCCTGTCTTTGCTGGGATAGAACTGCAGAACGCGCGTGCCGTACGGCACCCCGTTGCCGTCCAACAGGTTCTGCCCGCGTGCGAACGCCGTCTGCGGGTTCGTGATGCGATGCTGCAGGACGATGAACATGACTGCCACCTCCACATTGGGTCGGGTTGTCCAGACTCCGAAGGTAAGACTGGGGTCCCCGCAGTCGCATCGACCGCCTTGACCAACTTCGGCTGCCGCAGCCGCGTGGTCATTTCACGCCATCACAAGAGCTCGTGCTCCGCTGCGAACACGCTCGCCGCCGCACGAGACGAGACGCCGAGCTTCGCAAAGATGTTCTGTACGTGTCGCGCAACTGTGCGCTCGCTGATCACGAGCACACTCGCGATCTCGTGATTGCTCCTTCCAGCGGCCACGAGACGGAGCACTTCCACTTCCCGCGGCGTTAGACCATGTCCATCGCCGTGAGGACGCCCGATAAGCGCGTCGACGCGCGCGACGTCGGGTCGCGCGCCGAGCCAGACGAATGTGTCGCGAGCGGCGGCGAGCTCGAGAGCAGCCGTCTCCTCGTCGCCAAGCGCACGGCAAGCTCCCGAGAGGAACACGCGCGTTCGTGCCACTTCGTATGGCGCCTCGAGCTCCTGCCACAACTGCAGCGCGCGCCGCAGCTCAAGAAGGGCGCGCCGAGCATCGCCCTCCGCTGCTGCAACAGTCCCGATGGCCTGAGCAGCCATTGCAAACAGCACCTCGCTTGCATGATCCCGGGCGAGCTCATCAAGTTCGCTCGCTGCGAAGCCCGCTCGGTCGAGGCTGCCGGCATCCAGCTCGATCTCGACCTGCGCCGGAAGCAACGACGCGCGCCGAATCCACGTGTCCGCTTCGGAAAGCGCCCGCCGAACGGCGGCTGCGGCGGCGACCTTCTTCCCCTGCCCGAGACGAAGAAGCGCGAGGCCGGGCTGCGCCTCGCGACCGCGCCGGATCGCGTCCTTGTACGACTTCTCGGCCGCTGCAACCTCTCCGCGCAATCGATGCAACTCTCCCTCGCGGTAGGCGGCCTCGCCGAGCACTCGGCGGTTGAGGATGCCCTGCGCGAAGCGCTCGGCTGCGCGTCGTGCTTCCTCAAGCGCGGCTGGCCACGCTCCGGCGAGGGTCATCAGCTCGGCCCGATGTACGAGGCAGACGCCCTGATGGGCAAGCATCTCCGGCTGCCGCGCACACCACTCGGTCAGCGCTGCCGTCCACTCCCGTGCCACACGAAGCTCGTAAAGGTCGCGGCAGAACGCGATCGTGTTGCAGTAGATGATGCCCGCCACGATCGGCGAAAGCTCGTCCGCAGATACGGCGACCATCGTCTCGTCCACCAGCCGAAGTCCCTCGTCGCTGCGCCCCTGCCGCAGAAGCGCACTTGCCTGCTCCATCAACGCCATCGTCAGTAGGTCGGGATCACTGAATCGCTCTGCAATGTCCGCGACCTCAACTGCCGCGGCGTGGGCGGCAGCATGGTCGCCGCGAGACGAATGTTCGAACACCGCGGGGATTGTGAGGTATCCACGAGCGACGCAGTCGCCTGCTCGCTCGAGCAGGCGCCGTCCGCGCGCGAACCAGCCTCTTGCCGGTGCGCGTTCGCCGCGGAAGAGATGGCCATGCCCGATCCACCAGGTACAACATGCTGCCGAGGCGACGTCCCCGGCGGCGAGGTAGGCGTGGAAGGCCCGCTCGAGTGAGCCTGTGTAGTCCTCGTCGTGGCCGAGCATGTACGCCGCCCGGGCCAGCAGCTCGAGGTCTGGCGCCGAAAGAGGCTGCTCCTGATCGCCGCGCGTCAGCAACTGATACGCCTGGTTCCAAGCCTTCTCCTCGTATGCCTGACGACCCCGCGAAAGCTCTGATGCGGCCACGCCGCCCATTCTGGTGCCAGGCGCCGTCCCTCTATGCAGTCGACCGTCCAGTCGGGTCGACATCGATAGAGTCGGGCCTCAGGGGACCATCGCCGAAACTGCGGTCAGCCGCCACCAGGCGCCCGTTTCGTCGGCCGGCGCCAGCTCAGGGTTGCTGAGTAGGTCATCGCGCAGCAACCCGGGCAGCACGCGGTAGCTGATGGAGCCACGAACGCTGACTAGAGCCAGGACCCGCCACAGTGCGCGCGCGTAGTGCTCGGCTTGTTGAGCTCCGTCCCATTGGTAGAGCCCTCGATAGACGCCATGTTCGTCATGGGCCAGCCACAGTTTGGACGTGAAGCCGGGAAACCCGACGAAGAGTGGGGTATTGAGCAAACTCTCGCGCCGGAATAGTTGGTGGCCGCGCCCGCGCACATAGCGCAGTCGGAAGCCCACCACGAGGACGGCTGGATCCGACGGTGGAGGCCGGCGGACCACGGTCTCTCTGAACACGCGCGACGAGGTACCGTCGGCGAAGCGCAACCGCTGTCCGACATGTGTGCGCGACAAGCGCACCTGGCGCTCAGCCAGTAGCCGTGTCGACGCGACGACACACCGTGCAACCGACACCCAGGCCGTGGTCAGGGGTAGTGGAGTTTGGTCTGTCATGGTCATCTCCGAACCTCCGCTGGCAGCTCGTACTCTGACGTGATCCCCTGCCAGTCCGCGGTCACTTCAGCTCACCCCGGGCCCGACGGCCCGCCGGCCTATCTCGATGGCTGGCTAGGAGCCGCGCTCCAGGCCGAGAGTGGCTAATAGGTCCTCGTGGAGTTCCATCCAGACCGTGTGGCAGGAGTCGATCTTCGGTTGGGTGACCCAGGCTCGTTCGGCGCGATCTGCCCGATCCAAAGCCGCTGCGTAGCGTTCGGGGTACCCGGCAAACCGCTCTAGCGTCGCTGTGAGCTGCGCGCCCACGGGCCGAAGCCCGCGTGCAAGGTCGTGGAGATCATCAAGTACCTGCTGGTCCCAGCGCGTATCGCTGTGATCGTTTGCTGCCAGCGCATCCGTCGGTGTCGGCCGAATCTGCCACTTGGTCACTGCGGCCAAGAAGTGTGAGTTGAGCACGATGAACGCCTCGTGTGCGGCGATGACCTCGGAGCGTGTCGCGGTCCGGTCCAGCTCGTCCGCCAAACGTCGTTCATTCTCCATACGGCCCGTCGCCGTCAGTGCCCAGCCGTCGAGATCGGCGAAGCGCACCCGAGTAACCCATCCGAAGGCTTCATAGTCGAGCAGCAGGTCCATGACGAGTCCACCATCCAGAGCAAACCTTTCGGCCACGGTTGCCACGTCCGCCATGCCTTTCACGCGGACGGCGTGCAGCACGAGCAGTTCGGAGGAGGACACATGGACCACGGCCGGAGCCTACTTGCGAGGATGGCTCGGGGACGGGATGCCGGACGTGAGAGGTGCAGGAGATGGGATGTGGTGCCGAGTGAAGGTCGCAGTCGTAGGAGGGGGCTCCACTTACACACCGGAACTGGCCGACGGGATCGCGAGGCTGCAACACCTCGTCAGAGTCGACGAGCTGGTGTTGACCGATCCGTCTGAGGAGCGACTCAGGCTCGTCGGTGGGATCTCGCAGCGGATATTCGCCAAATACGAATATCCGGGACATGTCCGGTCAACTACTGATCTCGACGATGCTCTGGCAGATGCCGCGGTCGTGCTGCTACAGCTGAGGGTGGGCGGCCAGGCGGCACGCGCAGTCGACGAGACTCTTCCACTGGAATGTGGTTGCGTCGGTCAGGAAACAACCGGAGCCGGTGGACTGGCCAAGGCGCTGCGGACCGTGCCGGTGATCTTGCAGATCGCCGAGCGAGTGTCGCGGCTCGCCGCCAAGGATGCCTGGATCATCGACTTCACGAATCCGGTCGGCATTGTCACGCGTGCCCTGCTTGATCATGGTCACCGCGCAGTTGGACTTTGCAACGTGGCGATCGGCAATCAGCGAACGACTGCCGCCCTGCTCGGCGTCGAGCCGGCCCACGTGCTACTGGACCACGTTGGCCTCAATCATCTGACGTGGACACGCCAAGTCCTGGTCGATGGTCAAGATCAGCTACCTGAGCTGCTTGCCACCTCGGCGGACGCGTTGGCCCAACGCTCCGGGCTTCCGCCGGAACTGCTGCGCCGCCTTGGCGTGTGGCCCTCCTACTATCTCCGTTATTTCTATGAACATGATCACGTCGTCGAGGAGCAGCGGAGCAAACCCTCCCGAGCGGAAGAGGTGGCTGACATCGAGCGTCGGCTGTTGGAGATCTACGCCGATCACGCGATCGATGAGAAGCCGGCGCTCCTTCAGCAACGTGGGGGTGCGTACTACTCCGAAGCTGCAGTGGCCTTGATGGCGTCGCTGATCACCGACCAAGGTGACGTGCAGGTCGTCAATGTGCGCAATCGCGGCACGCTGTCCTTCCTCGATGATCATGCGGTGGTCGAGGTTCCGGCGCGGATTGGCCGCGACGGCCCGGTCCCACAAGCGATAGCGCCCGTTGACCCCCTGTATGCAGGCTTGATTGCCCACGTCTCGGCGTACGAGGTCCTGGCGCTGGACGCTGCGATTCACGGCGGGCGGGAGCGGGTGTTCCGGGCCTTGCTCGCCCACCCGCTCATCGGCCAGCATGATCTCGCCGAGAGACTGAGCGACTTATTGATCAGCGCGAATCGTGATCATTTGCGATGGGCTGCGTGACGGCTGCGGTCCTCGCGATCGACGGTGGCAACAGCAAGACCGAAGTCTGCTTGATCACCGCCGACGGCGCCCTCCTTGGATACGCGCGCGGACCAGGCTCCAACCATCAAAACATCGGTGTTGACGCCGCATTCGATGTCTTGTCGAGCTTGATCACTGAGGCAGCTGACGAGGCGGGAATCGGTATCGGCTCGCCGCTCGCCCATCATGCGGCGATCTATCTGGCTGGCGCAGACTTCAGCGCAGAGGTGGCCATGCTGCATGAACGTGCGTCGCGTGCTAGCTGGGCATCAGAGGTTTCTTTAGACAACGACACTTTCGCGCTGCTGCGCGCCGGAACGAAGGCCGCGAACCGTCTTGCCGTGGTCTGCGGCGCGGGCATCAATTGTGTGGGAGTCTCCGCTGGAGGCGGTTTGGTCCGCTTCCCATCGCTGGGGGCCATCTCTGGGGACTGGGGCGGCGGCGCGGCACTCGGAACCGAAGCGCTTTTTCTTGCCGTCCGCGCAGAGGACGGCCGTGGCCAACCCACCGCGCTCCGTGAGGCGATCATGGAACACTTCGGCACGACATCCGTTGTGGAGGTGACCGCGGCGCTTCACTTCGGTGACATGCCGCGCAGCCGGCTCCATGAACTGGCGCCGGTGCTCCTCCGGGTTGCGACCGCAGGCGATGGACCTGCCGCTGCTGTGGTGGAGCGGCTGGCCGAGGAGGTGTTCTTACTTGTTCGGGCTACTCTCGATCGGCTCGATCTGCGCAACCAGCCGGCCGATGTCGTGCTGGGAGGTAGCGTGCTCGCCGCGCGAAGTCCGTTGCTGATAGAGGGAGTGTCGCGGCGTGTCGCGGCGTACGCGTCGCGCGCCAAGCTGCTCGTTGTGGATGACCCTCCAGTGATCGGTGCAGCTTTATTAGGGCTGGATGCGCTGGGCGCATCGCCCGAGGCTCAAACGGCGGCCCGAACGGGGTTGCTTGCGCGGACTCGCACCACTCCCGGAATATGAAACGACACAGACGAGAGGAGTCGATTTCTGATGAGCGCCACATCGTCTCCGACAACCGAGTGGGTGGGCCCAGAACGTTTCCTGCCTCCGCCGGAGCCCCGGGTGCAAGCCGACGGCAGCACGCGCTATGAGGGCATCACCTATGCCGTCGCTCCGGGCTACCGGCCACTCCAGCTCGACGTCTGGTTGCCCGCTTCGCCCACCCCACCGCCCTTGGTGGTCTGGATTCACGGAGGCGGCTGGATGTTCGGCGATCGGCGCTATCTCCCGGAGACGCTGCGGCCGAACCAGCTCTTCGAAGAGCTCGTTGCTGCGGGCCTAGCGGTCGCCACGATCGACTATCGCCATGCGCTTGAAGCGCAGTTCCCGGCTCAACTGCATGATGCCAAGGCGGCCATCCGCTATCTCCGCGCGCATGCTGATGTGTTAGGAGTCAACACCGAGCGGATCGGCGTCTGGGGCGAGTCCGCGGGTGGGCACATTGCTGCGCTGGTCGGGCTGACCGGGCGACGGCCCGACCTCGAGGGCGCTATAGGCGTGCTCCGCCAATCGAGCGCAGTCGATGTTGTCGTCGACTGGTACGGCCCGGCGGATCTGGCATTGCAGCCGCGCGAGCGACGCAGCGCGGAGATTGTTGCCAAACTGCCACCTGAGATGCTCACGCCGCCCGAGGACCTCATGGCCGGTGGGCAGGATGAACGTTCGCTCAGCGCGGCCAGCCCGATCACGTACGTCACATCAGGCGCTCCGCCGTTCCTGCTGGTCCACGGCACAGCGGACACGGTGGTGCCGTACGCGCAAAGCGAGGTGCTCGCCCAAGCCTTGACCCAGAACGGAGTCCCAGTTCGGCTCGTCCCGATTGATGGTGCAGACCACATCTTCAATGGGCACGACGGCGTCGACAGCGTCGTCCAGCTTTCGGTGGAATATCTCGCCGAGGCGCTGCGAGGCTGACCTCAGTGGTAGCTACCAGCGGACGGGCAACTCCCGTACGCCGTTGACCGGACCATCGCTTCGGAAGGTGAGCTCTGCCACGGGCGCCGCCAGGGACAGGGTAGGGAAGCGCCGGAGCAGTGCTGGGAGTGCCACCGACATTTCGAGACGCGCGAGCTGTTGGCCAAGGCACTGATGGATGCCGTGGCCGAAGGTCAGGTGCGCCTGCGGCTGCCGTGTCACTTCGAACACGTCCGCGTCAGTCATGAATTCGGGGTCGCGGTTGGCAGAAGGCAATGCGAGCGTTGCGATGTCGCCGGCCTGGATGAGCTGTCCACCGATGATCATGTCGTGCAAGATGATCCTCGGCGTCCCGGTATCGACGATCGTCAGATAACGCAGAATCTCCTCGACTGCGGTCGTGATCACCTCTGGGTCATTGCGTACGAGCGCAAGCTGGTCGGGATGCTGCAAGAGGAGCAGGGTGCCTAACCCGATCGTGTTCGCGGTCGTCTCGTGCCCGGCGACCAGCAGGATGTTGCCGATCCCGAGCAACTCCTCGTCAGTCAGCTCATCCGCGTGATCACGGATCAGCATGCCAAGGATGTCGTCGCCTGGGTCTTTCCGGTGCCGATTGACGAGTGATTGCATATACGCGTTCATCTCGCGCGTGTTCTGCGCCTGCTGCTGCCGGGTAACGGAGACGTCGAGCATGGTGTCGCTGCGACGTTGGAACTCGACTTGATCTTCGAACGGCACGCCCAACAGCTCGCAGATCACCAGCGACGGCAGCGGCAGGGCGAATGCCTGCATCAAATCGGCCGGGGGCCCCGCAGCCTCCATCTCGTCCAAGAATCTTGTGGCAATTTCCTCGACGTACGGACGCATCGCTGTCAGCCGGCGCATGGAGAACTGCCCGGTCAGCATTCGGCGGATCCGAGTGTGGTCGGGCGGATCGAGAGACAGCAGGAAGCCCGGCTGAGATGCAGCCGACTCGGATCGGCCGAGCGAGTTGCTGGTGTCGCGGCTAGCGAGCAACTCTCGAGCGTCCGCGTACTTCGTGATCAACCACATGGTGAGGAACTCACCGTTCGGCAGTGGGCGCCGTACGCCGAAGACTGGTTGCTCGCTACGGATACGCGCAAACTCAGGTGCTGGGTTGATCGGATCTCGTGGATCGCGATGCGAACGTGGCCAGGAGAGTGGCTCAGCTGTGGCCGGCATGGGTTCAGATAACACCCTCCCGACAAGTCAGCCGCTCGCGTAGCGGGTGTAGCTGATGTCGCCGAACGCTCGCGTCTCGAGCAACCTCAGCCGGGGAAGTTCGAATCCGTCTGGAAAGAGGCGTCGGCCACGGCCCTGTACAACGGGATAGACGAACAGCCGATACTCATCGACAAGTCCGACCTTGATCAAGGTATGGCAGAGGGAGATGCTGCCGGTGATCACAATGTCCAGGCCTTGCTGATCCTTCAAAATCCCGACCTGCTTGACTGGATCGCCCGACAAGACTGTGGTGTTCTGCCACTGGGGATCCGTGATCAATCATGGCGACCTGCGAAACGTAGTCTTGGGGCCAAGAATGCTCATGATCCCAGAGAAGACGGCGAGCCAATCGCTCACCGGTCTACGGCGCGCGGGGTGCGTGGGTCAGCTCGCGGCGCCTAGATTGTCGGAGCCTCTGTCGCGGTTTGCGCCACAGCGGGCACACTCTTCGTACTTTTGGCCTTCGTCGTTCCACTTCCAGCGCCAGTCATGCCCAAGCAGCAAGCACTTGAGTGGCTTCCTCATGTGCCAAAGTCTGGCACGGCCGAGACCGCTGGCGCGGGTCCACACATGCTCGTGCGCGGCGCTCAAGGTCAGGCATCCTCTCGTGACCTCTCGGTGAGCGGATCGTCAATCGGAACCAGCTTCCAGAGCTGAAAGGTCAGCCTGGTTACCGGTCGATGTGTCGATGACCAGCACGCTGGCGGCGATGTATCGTGCCCAGCCCTCATGGGTAGCGTCGAAGGGTTCAAGCCGCTGGTGCTCGGCTTTGGTCACCACGCATCCCTGTAGTGCGCTCGATATGTGAATGACAAAGCCCGCAGACCCCGGAGAAACTCTGATGTTCCGTGATCTGTCCGCCAGCCACCGACTGCGGGATCACCCGTCGGGGGTGATTCGCCTACTCGCGGGTGATGCAACAGTGAATCTGGATACCTGTGGGCTCCATGCCCACCAGAACGTATCTCGATAAGGAAGAGGCAGAGATGACCCAGACGCCCACGACGAACACCGAGGACACAGTCCTTCTGGAGGAGATGTTTGTGCAGATCGCACGGACCGTGACCAGTGACCAGACGACGCTGACAATGCAGGACGTGTCGCCATCAACGTTGTACTTTTCGGATCGTCCCGAGCGGGTTGTCGGGCACATGACCACCGAGCAGTTCGTCGAGCAGTGGACCGAAGGTCCGAACAGCTTCTTCGAGGATCCCCCTAACGCGGTCCTGTCCTATGTCGGTACCGGCGAGGACATGCCGTCAGACGCGGTCGTGGTGTTGCGGGATCCAGTGGTGTCTGGTAGTTCGCTCAGCTACTCCATTGAGGTGCTCGAGGGCGCCGTGCCGGCGGAATCCGGCGCGGTCACCTTGTTCATCGACCCGCTGGGCCGCCCGCTGAGCCCGGTGTCCCTGGCCGGAATGAACCGCCGCGACCGGCGACGCGACCGGCGACGCTAGACCTCCAAGGAAAGGGATGCTCATGGCAAACAAGGTCGTTGTGTTGGCAATCTTCAAGGACGAAACCGCGGCGGATGCTGCGGCGCAGAGCGTGAAGGACTCCGGACTGGCTCACGATGATGCGATCGGTGTGCTGGTCCTCAACCACAAGGGCGAGATCAAGGCTGACAAGGTGGGCAAGCGCAGTACCGGCAAGGGTGCTGGGATCGGGCTGGCTCTGGCGCTGTTCACTCCGGTCGGCCTCGCCGCAGGACTCATTGGCGGCGGCATCCTCGGCGCACTTCACCACAAGGGGCTCGGCCTGGACAAGGCGGACCGTGACCGTATCGCCGCTGAGCTGGGCGACGGCAAGGCCGCCGTCGGTGTCTTGGCGCCGGCCGACGAAGCGGTCGCCGTCATGGCCGGGCTGACCGCGTTGGGTGGAGCCGCCGAGTCGCACGAGGTCGCCGATGAAGATCTCGAGGAAGCCCACGCCGCCACCGCGGCCGACAGCTCCTAGTCGACCATCACGGAGACCGGGCGCGGTCCAAGACGATCCCGGGGGATCAGCCGCACCATGCTGACTAACGGGCTCACAGGAACCGCAGAGGCGACGGCGACCACCGCGACGGACAGCCAGGTTCTCCGCCACATGGGGCAGACCGAGCCCGCAGGTCAATCTTTCTGCTATCCCGGTCCGATGACGGACAACGGCGGCCGGTTGCCCACTAGATCAGATGTCGGCGCGCCCGGCAGGTGTCTGTATCTGCGCGCTCGGCGCAAGCACGCGGTTAGCCGAGCGTCGCGGTTGACAATTTGTCTTGGTGGGACTTCACTTAAAAGGCTGCGTTCAGCAGCCATCCCAGGTCTACCTTCGCCGCCTCGGCCGCGATCCTAGAGCATCCGCAGTCGCTGGGAATCATCCGCAAACTGACTTGTCTGCTGCCTCACGCTGGGCCACTTGCTGACTGTCGATCACGGGTGGCAGAAGTCGCCCAGACCGGTATCGACTTCATCGTCCGCCCTACGCGATGTCGCCGTCTAACCGGCCACTAGCCGACGCACACGCGCCGACTTTCCGCGGAAGCCGCGGGTCCAGCGGCCGAGTCCCACCTGACCAGGGGTGAACGATGAGCCGCAAAGTA
>DASRJV010000149.1:0-4917 GCA_035649295.1 Propionibacteriaceae bacterium | reverse complement strand
GTCCTGCAGAGTCCTGAAAGTTGCCCAAGTCCTTCCACGCGTTCGGCTCTGGGCAGCTTTCGATCAACGCCGGATCCTGAAGCAATGTTTGAGAGGGTGAGCGCCGACGATCTGATGTCGCTCGCCTCAAAGCGGCATCCGCCACCGCTGCAGGTCGGCGCCGTGCTGATCTTGGACGCGCCCGGCGAGCTGGACGTGGGGGAATTACGGACGGTTCTGCAGCAGCGCATCTCGGCAGTCCCACGGCTGCGGCAACGGTTGCAGAAGGTTCCGCTCGGTTGCGGGCGGCCGATCTGGGTCGATGACCCTAGCTTCACCATCGACGATCACCTGACGGTCGTAACGCCGTACTCGGAGCCGGACGATGCCGTACTGCTGGATATTGCCGCTGACCTTGTCACCAGGCCGCTGCCCGAGGACCGTCCGCTGTGGTCCGCCACCCTTGTTCCTGGCCTGACCGGAGGCCGGGCTGCCTTGGTACTCGTCATGCACCACGTCGTGGGCGACGGGTTGGCTGGATTGGCCGTGCTGCGCGGGCTCGCTGACGGCTCGGCTACCCCCACAGCCGCAGCCGTACCACAACCGCGTCCAACCCGAGCGGCGCTGGCAAAGGAAGCCTGGAGGGAGCGCATTCGCTCACTGCGGCAGCTGCCGGCAGCGCTCGGCCGACTATCTGCCGCGTTCGACGAACTCCGTCCGTCGCTTGCCGCCCGGGCCCAGCGGTGCTCAGTGAACAAACCCACCGGACCACACCGAAGCATTCGCACGACTGTTATGGATTTGCAGCAGGTCAGGGACCTAGCCCATAGCAACGGTGCGACTGTAAATGATCTTGTCTTGACCGCCGTGGCCGGTGCGCTGCACCAGATGCTCACCGATCGCGGCGAAAGGCTGGACACTGTGGTGGTCTCCGTGCCGTTCGCCGCACGGATGCGTACCGAGCCCGACCAGCTTGGGAACCGCAGCGGTGTGATCCCTGTAAAGCTTCCCGCCAGCGGAGGATTCCGGGACCGCCTGGTCGCGGTATCGGCGATCATGCGAGCTGCGAAGCAGTACGAGCGGGGGGCCACCACAGCCGTCTTGGGACCCGCCTTCCGGCTGCTGGCCCGACTCGGCATGTACCAGTACTTCATTGATCACCAGCCATTCGTGCATACTTTCGTCAGCGACCTCCGCGGTCCGGACGTACCGCTCAGCGTGCTGGGTTGCCGGGTGCTCGACGTGGTACCGCTGAGCGTGGCGACGGGCAACGTCACCGTCTCCTTCACTGCTCTTTCCTACGACAACCGTCTCGTGATCACGACAATTTTCGACCCCGAGACCTGTCCGGATGCCGATCGGCTCGGCGATGCCCTGAAGTCTCAATTCGCCGGATCCTGATGTGTCGTGCCGGTCGTCTTGGGTATGCAAAATGTCGCGTCATTGTGGATAGGTGGGCAAGAAAGGCTCGCACAGGAAAGGAGATCCGATGACTACGCAACCCGGTGACACGCAGCCTCAGCCCGACGAGACCCAGGCCCAAGCCGGCGAATCGAGAGAGAGCAGGTCTGGTGGCACGATGATCCGCTGGCCCCGGGACCTGACCGATCTGTGGGGCGGCTGGCAGCCCTTCGGGGCTATGAACTGGCCGTTCCGAGACATCAAGGTCGAAGAATTCGTCGATGGCGAGCAGCTAGTGGTCAAGGCAGAGATACCAGGGGTCGATCCCGAGAATGACATCGATGTGTCGGTCGACAACGGCGTGCTGACGATCGCGGCGGAGCGTCGCGAAAGCAGTCGCGAGAAGCTTGACAAGGGCTTTCACAGCGAGTTCCGCTACGGCAGTTTCGTCCGCCAGGTAAGGCTTCCAGCCGGAACGTCACCTGAGGTAGTTTCCGCGACGTACAAGGACGGTGTCTTGGAGATCCGGATGCCGAAGCCCTCGGCAGAGGCGGCCTCGCGGCGTATCCAGATTCAGCGCGGCTGACGCGCAGCGCGCTGCGATCGGACTTCGCCCCCGGCGAAGATGCCAACTCCTGACGGTTTTCTCAGAATCACCCCCGAGCGACGATCGCCTCGGTCACTCCACGCTCAGGTTTCCTTCGGCGCTTCACCTCGGGGGCGATTCTGAGAATTTCGAGGACGCTTGGTCGAGCAACCAGCGTCCTGTTTTGCCGGTGGGGGACCTTGGTCCCACACATGCATCTCCTTCGGCCCATGCAGGAGAGCGCGGTAGCGAAGACAGTGGGAACATCCACATCGGAGGGGTGATGTACGAGCCATGACCTTTGACAATCCCGGCTGGTCACTACTCGACCGAGGTGGACGCCTCGAGACCCTTGACCGCGAGGAGTGCCGCAGCCTTCTCGGCTCGAGCAATGTCGGCCGTCTCGGGTACTGCACTGATTTCGGGCCTCGGATCGTGCCAATGAACTACACGTTGGTCAGCGAAGCGCTGACGTTTCGCACCGGCATCGACACCGAGGCCTCTCACCAGCTGTTCGATCATCCCATTGCATTCGAGGTTGATCAGGTCGACGAGTTCCTTCAGGCGGGCTGGAGCGTTTTGGTGGTGGGAAATGCCCGGGCCCTCGATGAAGAGTCCTTGCTCCTGCTCGACGTCGGGCAATCGCCTCAGCCTTGGCCGGAAGGCAGTCGAGCGCTGGTCGTGCAACTTCCGCTGACGATGATGACGGGCCGTCGAGTCCACCCGTCCTAGGCACCTTTGGGAGGACCGCAGCCATGATCAGCCCCTCTACAGCGGGAAGGCCGGACTTCGATCACACATCGGAGCGGTACTTCGAAGCAATCGGCCGGCAGCAATGCTTCGATCTCATCGAGTCACATCATCTGGGTCGCATCGCGTGGCAGGCCGCCGACCTTCCACAGATCCTGCCGATCACCTATGCCATGCACCAGGGCTCTATCTACTTCCGTACCTTGCCCGATGGGATCCTGGCAGAACTGGCCCAGCCATCTAGCGTCGCCCTTGAGGTGGACGAACTCGATCAGCAAACGCGGAGCGGCTGGAGCATTGTGCTCCATGGACGTACCAGTGCCGTTCGCGAGCCCGACGAGCTAGCCGATCTGTGGGCGTCAGACTCTCTGGTGCCGTGGGCTTCTGGGAACCGAACGCTGTTCATCCGCATCCAGCCCGAGCGCGTCGCCGGGCGGGTCGTACGACGGCCGACCTGACAGCTGAGGCTGCCATTGTCGATACATACCGCCTGGTCGGAAATATTCCGATGGCCGTAACCTGTCTGGGAAATGGCGGCTATGGGTGAGACCAACGATTCCGGCTCCGCGTTCTCGGTGGATCCCGAGGGTGACCAGCGGCTTTCGGTGGAGTTGCTGATGAGCCAACTTGTCGAGCAAGCGTCGTTGATCATGACGGCTCAGCAGCGGCTCCGGCGCCTGCTCGCAGCCAACCGCTCAATCGTCCAAGAGCTGTCCCTGCCGGCCGTGTTGCACCGCATTGTCGACACGGCGCGAGATGTCGCGGGCGCCCGGTACGCCGCGCTGGGAGTCATCGGTGCTGATGGCCTGCTCGAACAGTTCTTGCACGTCGGTTTGCACGACGATGCAGTCCGAGAAATCGGTGAGCTCCCCAAGGGCCGCGGGGTACTGGGCGCATTGATCGAAGATCCCAAGCCCATCCGATTGACTCGGATTGCCGACGATCCGCGGTCATCGGGCTTTCCGGATGGTCATCCACCGATGACCACCTTCCTTGGCGTGCCCATCCGAAGCCGCGACGCGGTGTTCGGCAACCTGTATCTGACAGACCGCATCGACGGCGGCCCCTTCACGGCCGAGGACGAGGAGCTCGTGCTGGCGCTGGCTGCGACAGCCGGCATAGCAATCGAGAACGCGCGACTCTACGAGGAATCTCGGCGCCGCCAGGAGTGGCTGAGAGCCTCCGGCGAGATCAGTCGCCAACTGCTCGATCCCGAGGCTTACCACGCCGACACCCTGCATCGCATCGCTACGAGCGTGAAACGCCTCGCCTCAGCCGATGTTGTGACCTTGGTGAGGCCCGCCCACGATGATCCAAGCCAATTAGAGGTCATCGTCGCTACCGGCGCGGCTGAACGTGAGCTGGTGGGACTTCGCTACCCGAATGTCGACAGCATCGCTTGGCAGGCGATGCAGGAGGGTCACGGCATTCGAATCGAGGCGGTTGATCAGCAACCGGGCGTCTATCTCCACCTGCGGCCGTATGTCCCGGTGAGTCAGGCGATGGCCCTTCCGCTCAGAGCCGAAACGGGTCCGCGCGGTGCGATTGTGGCAGGCCGGATCATCCCACACGCGCCCTTCACCGAAGCCGACCTCGACATGGCAGAGACTTTCGCCGGTCAGGCTGCCATTGCCCTGGAACTCAGTGACGCTCGGGCCGACCAACAGCGACTCGGTGTTCTGGAGGATCGGGACCGCATTGCGCGTGACCTGCATGATCACGTCATCCAACGGCTGTTCGCAGCCGGGCTCAGTCTGCAAAGCATCGCCTCGACCGCAAACGACGAGGTCGTTGAGCAGCGCCTGACCCGCACCGTCGATGAGCTCGACGAGACGATTCGGCAGATCCGGACCACGATCTTCGCACTGCAGGAGGATTCGTCGCGGTCGCTACGTGGCACCGCTCTCGAAGTTGTTGATCAGCTTGCGCCGCTGCTGCCGGTGCGGCCGGATCTGCAACTCGTGGGGCCGTTGAACACCGTCGTGGACGACGCGATCATCGGCGACGTCGAGGCCGTGTTGCGGGAATCGCTGACTAACGTCGCCAAGCATGCCCAAGCAGCAAAGATCCGAGTGCGTGTTCAAGCCGACGCGCAGCGGCTCGCGCTTACGGTTACGGACAATGGAATCGGCCTAGGCACGAGCACGCGACGCAGCGGCTTGGCCAACCTGCACCGTCGTGCTGAGCGCCACGGCGGTGAG
>DASRJV010000148.1:0-4974 GCA_035649295.1 Propionibacteriaceae bacterium | reverse complement strand
TACGATGCTTCGTTTGCGCTCCGTGAGGGTGAGATCCTCGGCCTGGCCGGGCTGGTCGGTTCGGGTCGTACCGAGCTGATGCGGCTCATCTATGGCCTGGACCCTGCCCAGTCGGGTGAGGTCGAGGTTGGCGGCCGCCGCCTGCCGTCTGGCCGGCCGGATCTGGCAATCCGTGCCGGGCTCGGGTTCGCGCCGGAGGAGCGAAAGTCCGAAGGGCTGTGGCTCGACTGGAGCATGATCCGGAACACCTCGATCGCCGACCTCAGCCGGTTCCGGCGCGGCCCGTTCACCGACCGAGCCAGCGAGCGACGCGAAGCCATCCGCCATCTACAGTCCCTGAACACTCAGCCCGACGCTCCTGAGCGGCCGGCGCGGCTGTTCTCCGGGGGCAACCAGCAGAAGGCGGTGCTGGCCCGCTGGCTGTTACGTTCCTGTCGCGTGCTGTTACTGGACGAACCGACCCGCGGTGTCGATGTTGGCGCTCGGTCGGAGATCTACCGGGTGATCGCCGAGTTGGCCGCCAACGGGATCGGGGTCGTCATGGTTTCCAGCGAGCTCGCCGAGCTCCTCGGTTTCTGCCACCGCGTGCTGGTGATGCGTGAGGGCCACATCGTCGACGAGTTCGACGGTGCGACCAGCACCGAGGAGGACGTGCTGCGGTCGGCCGTGCCGGTTCATCACATAGCAAGGGCAGGGTGAGGAAATGGCCGTCGATACTACGCCCACGGTCGATGTTCGGGCCCGTTTGCGCCAGGTGCCCGTTCAGGAGCTGGTGCTGCCGGTAGTGATCATCGCGCTGATCATCGTCGGGGTGATCATCAGGCCTGGCGTCTTCCTGACCAGCGACAACTTGCTCAATGTGCTCACGCAGGTCAGCATCACCGGAATCATCGCCATCGGCATGACGTTCGTGATCGCCACCGGAGGCATTGACTTGTCGGTGGGGTCGGTGCTCGCCGCCGCCGGCATCGCGGGAGGTTTGCTGGCCGTCTATGGCTCCTGGATCTTCATGCTCGGCGCGGTCGGCTTCGCCCTGCTCCTCGGCGCGATCAATGGCCTGGCCATCACCTGGGGCAAGGTGGTTCCGTTCATCGCCACCCTGGCCATGCTGATCATTGCCCGCGGTTTGGCGTTGTGGATGTCCGAAAAAACCCCCATCAGCCTGATCGAACTGGACATCCTGCAAGGCTTCGGCAGCGGCCGGGTGCTGGGCATTCCCGTTCCCGCCATTGTCTTCGTCGTCGTCACCGTCGTCGGCTGGGTGGTGCTGAACCGCACCACCTTCGGCCGGCGCACGATTGCCGTCGGCGGCAACCGCAGTGCCGCCAGGATCGCGGGAATCCGCCCCGGACGGGTCATCTTTACCGTCTACGTGCTCACCGGGCTCTGCGTCGGCATCTCGGCCATCCTGCTGTCTGGCCGACTGGCCAGCGCTTCACCGGTCGTGGGGAACCTGGTCGAGCTAGATGCGATTGCCGCCGTAGTTATCGGCGGGACCGCCCTCACCGGCGGCAAGGCCACCGTGACCGGGACCTTCTTCGGCGTCATCACCTTCGGCCTGATCTTCAACCTGCTGAACCTGCTCAACATGCCCATTGAGATCCAAGGGATTGTCAAGGGCCTACTCATCCTCGTTGCCGTGGCGCTGCAGCGCCGCGACTAGTCAAGAAAGAAAGGACAGCACATGAAGCTCCCTCGAATACTCGTCGTTGGCGCCGCCCTGGCAACCCTTGCGCTCACCGCTTGTACCCAAGAGGCTCAACAACCTGAGCAGCCGCAGGAACCGGCTGGGCAGCAGAGCAGCCCGGCCCAGCAGCCGGGCGGCGTCAGCGGCCGTGCAGTCAAGGTCGCCTTCAGTGCCCCCGGCGCCGACCATGGCTGGCTCAAGGCGATTACCGACAACGCCCGCACGGAGGCCGACAAGCTGGGGGTCGAGCTACTGCTTTCGGAGGGTACGAACGACTCGGCGGCCCAGGTCTCCCAGGTCGAGACGCTCATCAGCCAGAAGCCGGATGTGCTCGTCATCCTCCCTCATGAGGGTGGTCCGCTTACCCCTGTTGCGCAGAAGGCAATGCAAGCTGGCATCCCGGTCGTGAATGTGGACCGTGAGTTCTCGAGTGAGACGGCGTACCGGACCTGGATCGGCGGCGACAACTATGGCATCGGCAAGGCAGCCGCCGACCTCATCGCCAATGAGCTGAACTGCCAGGGCAACGTGGTCGAAATCCAGGGTGTCGCCGGCATCTCGGTCACCGAGCTGCGCACCAAGGGCTTCACCGACGGCATCAAGCGGTGTAACGGCGGCATCAAGATCGTCGCTAGCCAGCCTGCCGACTTCCTGCCGGACAAGGGCTTGCAGGTGATGGAGACCATCCTCCAAGGGCAGAAGGACATCAAGGCGGTTTACACCCACGACGACGACATGGCCATGGGTGTGGTCCAGGCCATCCGCGCCGCCAACCGGGAGGACGAGATGTTCGTCACCGGGGCCGGTGGGTCCAAGGACGCGATGAATCTGATCTCCCAGGGCGGCTTGTATCGGGCCACATTCCTCTACAACCCCTCCATGTCCGGCTCCGCAGTCTCGCTGGCCAAGCTGATCGCCGAGCGCAAGGGCATGACCGAGCTGCTGGAGCCCGAGGTGCCCAGCCGCATCGAGCTGCCAGCCACGACCGTCACGAAGGAGAACGTCGCCTCGGTCCAGAGCTTGGGCTACTGAGCGAACCCGGTTGGGCAAGCAGGCGAGCCTTGTCTGCGAGCCCGATCTGGTCGTGGCTGACGGTGCCCCAGAGGTCTACGATTTCGTCGAACGGGCGTTTGTGCACTTCCTCCATCGGTCGCCGCTTTGACTCATCTCACGGGGCCAACGACTACGCGACCGAGGCCTCTTCATCCTCCTGACCGCCCGGGACTGGGGTAGCCGCCTTCTCCTGCTTCCGCGCATATTTCTTGCCTTCCTCCGAGAGGGTCCGCGCGGTGTCGATCAGCGGGACGTGACTAAATGCCTGCGGGAAGTTACCCACCAGGCGCTTTTCCTTGGTGTCGTACTCCTCGGACAACAGCCCGACGTCATTGCACAGGCCGAGCAGCCGGTCAAACACCTCCCGCGCCTCGTCGTGACGCCCCATCAGGGCATAGTTCTGCGCCAGCCAGAACGTACAGGCGAGGAACGCCCCTTCTCCTGGCGGCAAGCCATCCACGTTGGCGCCGGGCTCCTGGGTGTAGCGCTGTAGGAACCCGTCCTGCAGCAACTCTTTCTCGATTGCGGCAACGGTGCCCTGCATCCGCTGATCGGTCGCGGGCAAGAACCCCACCATCGGCATCATCAACAGCGCCGCATCCAACTCGTCTGACCCGTAGTACTGGGTAAACGTGTTGCGCTCTTGATCAAAACCTTTGGACATGATGTCCCGGTGGATCTCGTCGCGCAGCGCCCGCCACTGGTCCAGCGGACCTTCCATGTCAGCTTGCTCAACCGCCTTGACGGCGCGGTCCGCGGCCACCCAGGCCATCAGCTTTGAGTGAGTGAAGTGGCGGGAGTTGCCGCGCACCTCCCAAATCCCCTCGTCGGGGGTGTTCCAGTTGTTCTCCACAAAGCTCATGAGCGCGCATTGCAGATCCCACGCCGGCTTGTCGGATTCCAGCCCGGCTTTGCGCGCTTGGTGTAGTGAGTCCATGACCTCGCCGTACACATCCAGCTGGAACTGATCCACAGCCGCGTTCCCGATGCGTACCGGATTCCCGTCGTACCCCGGAAGCCAATCCGCAACGTATTCATCGAGCCGACGCTCGCCCGCGACGCCGTACATGATCTGCAGCTCAACGGGATCGCCTGCGATGGCGCGCAGCAGCCAATGCCGCCAGGCGCGGGCCTCTTCTACGTATCCCGAATACATCAGCGACTGCAAGGTGATGGTCGCATCCCGCAGCCAACAGAACCGGTAGTCCCAGTTGCGTACGCCGCCCAGTTGCTCCGGCAGCGACGTTGTCACCGCCGCGACGATGCCGCCCGTGGGCGCATAGGTCAGCGTCTTGAGCGTAAGCAGCGAACGTACGACGGCGTCGCGCCATTCGCCGTCGTAGGTGCACCGGCTCACCCATTCTTGCCAGTACGCCTCGGTCGCTTCCAGCGACACCATGGGATCGATCGGATGTGGGGTCGGCATATGCGATGGGCGCCAGACCATGACGAACGGCACGTGGAATCCCTCGCCGACGCTGAAGTCGGCAACGGTGGACAGATTCTCTCCACGGATCTCTACCGGCGTGTGCAGCCACACCGAGTTGGGGCCCGCCACTGCCACGAGATCTGCATCGACCCGACGTACCCAGGGCACGACGTGGCCGTAATCGAAGCGCAGTCGCAGGTCCACGCGCATCGGTACCCGTCCGCGTACGCCTTCGACGATGCGGACCAGGTCCACGGCCTCGCCGCGGATCGGCATGAAGTCGATGAGCCGGACGGTTCCCTCGTCGGTGTCGAATTCTGTTTGCAACACCATGGTCTCGCCGCGATACCGGCGCCGCATCGCGCGGATGGGGCTGGTCGGTGTGATCAACCACCGACCGTGTTCCTCCGTACCAAGCAGAGCAGCGAAAATGGCTCCGGAGTCGAACCGCGGTACGCACAGCCAGTCGATCGACCCGTCGCGACCAACCAACGCCGCCGTCTCGGTGTCGCCGATAACCGCGTAATCCTCAATGGGCAAAGCCAAGGCGTGCTCCTTGGGTCGGAACCATCACCGGTTGCGAGGTGTCTTGCTCAATCGATTACCCACCGAGTCCCGTCGCTGCACATAACTGCGGGAGCAAGGCTAATGATCAAGCTCGGTCTGATCTCTGATCGGGCTTGCCCGACTGCACTGCCGCGCTCAAATCTCCGCGTCCGCTGACGCCAAACTTGCGCAGCAGCGCGGAGACGTGCACCGACACGTCTTCGGCTGATGAACAGCGCCGTCGCGATGTCGCGATTCG
>DASRJV010000147.1:0-7277 GCA_035649295.1 Propionibacteriaceae bacterium | reverse complement strand
TTGCCGCCGCACATCCTGCAACGTGGTGCGACGGCCCTGGTATTGGCCGGCTCCGCCGTCCACGTCACGCGACGTAGCCCACAAGGCTGGCGATACTTGATCTCCTGGCTCGGCGGCTAGACACAAACGCGAGATTGGTCGAGAGGCCATCACAATCAGTCCGACTCGATGCCCACTGCGGACCCTAAGAATTGCGGTCGCGACCGCCTGCCCGGAGAGCAGGTAGGTTGCCTGCCATGAGGCTGTTCCTCGTGGCGGCTGTCGCGGCGGTCACCACGATGGCCGCATGCGCACCCCTGACGTCAGCACCGCCTGCTACCTATCCGCTGCAGCGCGAGTTGGAGGCCGCTGCCAGTGGAACTGGTGCTCTCGGCCACATGCGGAAGCTGCAGCGGGTCGCAGACGAGAACGGCGGAAACCGCGCGTCTCCCGGCCCTGGGTATGACGCTAGCGTGGACTACGTTGCCGGTGTGCTACGCAAGGCCGGTTGGAAGGTCAGCACACCCGAGCTCGATGTGGAAGGCGACCGCATTCGCAACGTGATCGCGCAGACCAAGACCGGCGACCCCGATCACGTTGTCATGGCCGGCGCGCATCTGGACAGCGTGCCGGACGGTCCGGGTATGAACGACAACGGCTCTGGGTCCGCGGCGCTCTTGGAGCTCGCCGTGCGGATGGGCGGATCACCTGAGGTGACCAACCAGGTCCGACTGGCGTGGTGGGCCGCTGAAGAAGTCGACATGGACGGCTCAACGCACTATGTCGAGACGCTCGCCCCAGCTGACCGGCGCAAAATCGCGCTGTACCTGAACCTCGACATGGTGGCCTCCCCGAACGTCGCCTATCTGGTAGAGGGCAAGGGAGGCTGCGACGAGGATGCGGCAGACGGGTCTACGGACGTGGCGCGCGTGTTGGCGGAGCGGCTGACCGCCACCGGCGTCACGCCGCAGATCATCGAGTTCATGTGCGACACGGACTACATCCCGTTCATGGACGCCGGCATACCGACGGCCGGAGCCTTCACAGGCGACGACGAGGAGAAGACGCGCAGGCAGGCTCGCCGCTGGGGCGGGCAAGAGGGCGAGGACTACGATCCCTGCTACCACGAGGCATGCGATGGGCTGGCCAACGTCAACGTGAAGGCGCTGGACAGCTACACAGACGCGGTCGCGGGAACCATCGGTTACTTCGCAATGTCGGTCTCAGGTCTTCCCGCCCGGTGAGGAGCTGAGTCTCGCCCGTACGTTCACGTGGGTTTCGGCAGGTAGGCCGAGTTCTGTGGCAGGCGTTGGTGATTTCAAAAATTACGTCGGGGCCAGGACTACGGCGGTCACGAGGACCCCTTGTTCCCGGGTCCAGCGTCCGTGGAGGCGGTGGATCTGGCGTCCATTGACGATCAGACCGTCGCGGGACAGCATGGCGGTGAAGGTCGCCTCGTGTTGGTGGAAGCGGATCTCGGCCTCCTGGTGGTCCAGCCACTCGCCGACCAGCGGGAACCATGCCTTGTACAGCGCCTCCTTGGCGCTGAACAGCAACCGGTCCCAGTTCGGGCCGTCCGGCCCAGACTGAATCATGGCGAGCTGATCTTGTTCGGCAGCTGTCGCGACCAGATCCAGTACGCCATCGGGAAGCGGCGCATCGGGCTCGGCGTCAATGCCGAGGGCAGCGATCTGCGGAAACGGACCGACCGCGGCCGCGGCGTAACCGGCGCAATGAGTCATGCTGCCGAGAACCCCGGGCGGCCACTTCGGTGCGCCTCCGATGCCAGGCAGGATCGGAACCGGCGGATAACCCAGCCGCCCCAGGCATGCTCGCGCACAGCTCCTTACGGCGGCGTACTCACGCTGTCGTGCCTCCACGGCGTGAGCGACGATCGCCTGCTCCTCTGGGAAGAGCACCTCATCGGGTGGCTCGCCAAAGCGCTCCTCGCTCTCGATGCCAGCCGGGAGGATCGTCTCGAGCACGACGGGAGTTGCTCAGCCGTGTCGGCGTAGCTCGTGGAAGAAGTCGTCGATGACATGCAGGTCCCCCGAGGACATCAGCTTGTCGTAAACGTTCTTGCCGACCGCGAGGTCGAGCACCCCTAAGCCGAAGGGTGAGAAGATCACCGGCCGATCCGCCGGCAGCGTCGCCCGGCCAGCCATCACATCGTTCAATGTGCCGAGCAGGAAGTCGCGGTTGCCGGTGAGCTGCTCGGCTAAATGCGGCGAGGTATTGGCCTTCAGGCAGTGCTCGATGTCGTCGACGACATTGGTCGACGCGAGCAGAATCTCTGGCGCCAGATCGCGCAGGGACACGTGCAGCACCAAGGGATTGTGTTCAAACCACGACACGTCGCTGATATGTGGCTCAGCGGCGATGGTGGCGAAGACCACCAGGTCGCTGGAACGGATCAACTCCTCGGCGCTCTCGTGCACGATGATCCGGCCGGCCGTCCCGGACGGTTCGAGGTAGCGGCGGAAGCCGGTCGCACTGTCGGCGGACAGGTCGTGCAGTCCTATCTCATCGAACGACCAGCCGGTGCCGGCCAGGAAGGTGTGGATATAGCGCGCGATCAGACCCGTCCCGACGAACCCAACGCGCGTTGGGCGTTGCCTGCTACGGCTCAGCCAATCAGCCGCCAAAGCCGCCGATGCGGCCGTCCGGGTGGCGCTGATGATCGAGCTCTCCAGGCAGGCGAACGGATACCCGGTGTCATGATCATTCAAGATCAACACCGCCGACGCCCTCGGGATCCCGGCCGCTACGTTTTCGGGGAAGCTGGAGATCCATTTCAGGCCGTCTACACGCGTGTGTCCGCCGATCGAAGCCGGTAGCGCGATGATCCGGGACGACGGGCGATCGGGGAAACGCAGAAAATACGACGGCGGGTTCACCGAATCCCCCGCACCGTGCAACCGGTAAGTCGCCTCGACCAGCTCCACAATCTCTTTCTCTTGCCCCCGCAGCGCGCGCTGGACCTGCGCCCCGGAAATCACCGCGAACGGAGGCACGCTGAGCGAGTCGGTGTTTGCGGAGCCAGCAGAAGTGGGATCGATGGAAGTCATCCGCCGATCACCGGACGGTCGGCGAGCAGTCGGCCAGGCGTACCGCGTCAGCCATCCCAACGAGGATCTCGCGCGGCCCTTCGTAGGCCTCCCTGCTGTGTGCGGTGCGGATGTTGTCGACCAGCATCAGGTCGCCGGCCTGCCATGGCTCCCGCACGGTGTTGTCCACGTAGACCTGGTTCAGCAGCTCTACGACGTCCTCGCCGATCGGGTCACCGTTGCCGAAGCGGGTGTTGAACGGTAGACCGTCGGCGCCGTACATCTCCACTAGGTACTCACGTACCTCGGGGTCAATCGTCCACTCGTTGAGGAAGGCGATCTGGTTGAACCAGCAGCGCTGACCGGTGAGCGGGTGATGCACCACAGCGCTGCGGCGCTGCCAGGTGCGCAGTCCGCCGTCGGGTTGCCACTCGAACCCGATCGCGTTGGCGTGGCAGTAGCTCTCCACGGCGGCCCGGTCGTCGGTTCCGAACGCCTCAGCGACGGATGCCCCGATCTCATCGTTGTAGCTCCGGGTGAGCATCCAACCGTCCCGCTCGAACCGGTCGACCAGGTCGGCTGGTAGTGCGTTGAGCACCGCCCGTGAGTCGGCCACTGCCGTCGCCCCACCCCTGGTAGGAGCACTCAGGCAGGCGAACAGCATCAGGCCAGGGAACTCGAGGGTGTAGCTGAGCTCGTGATGCATGCACATCGGCTGGTTCGCCGGCCAGGTCGCGGACGAGTACACGCCGTCGGAGTAGATCCGCCGGGACGCGAAGGCCTCTTTCTCGATCATCAGCCCGGTGGCGAGCTGTCGGAAAACGGCAGTGATCTCCGCCGCGCTGCGCAGGTCGAGGCCCCGGACCATGACCGAACCGTGCTCGGCGACGGCTGCGCGGAGCGCATCCTTGTGCTCGGCCGCCCAGCCTGGCGCGTCGCCGTTGGCCTCGGTCAGCAGCATCGGAGCCCTACCGGGCTCTCGGTCGATATCGAGCAATGACACCGCGTATGGGTGCGACATATCAATGTCCTTTCAGTACCACTCAGGAATAAGCGACCAACTTAGCGGCGCTGAGCACGGCCTGTGCCGCCTGGGTCGGTTTGGTACGCACGAAGTAGTGGCCGCCATCGGGGATTTCATGCAGCTCGACCTGCTCGACCAGGAGCTCCCAGTCGCGGTGCCGACGCTGGAACGCCGATGTGATCGGGTCGTCGGCGGCGACAACCACGGTCACCGGCGCGGACAGTCTCATCACCGGTGGGCTTTCCAGAGCGTCGGCGAAATAGCTGTATGCGGACAGGCAGTCGTGCCGGTAGGCGGCAGCGACATGCTCAGCGCGTTGTGCATCCAGCTCACCGAGCTCGGTGTAGCCGCTGTCCGCGCTCAGGTCGGTGACGATGTCAGTGTTGCTCCGCCGAGTCAGTTCGGTGATGCTGGCACGCCGGTCGGCGGCATCGCCAAGCAGCTGCGCGGCCAGGAATACGCGCTGGACTTCCACCCCTCCGTCCGGCAATGTTTTGGCCACTTCCACGGCGAGGGCAGTGCCGGAGGAGTGTCCCCAGAGCAGCACCTCCTTCAGACCACGCGCGGTGATCTCGGCGATGACCTGCTCCACGACGCGCTCCATCGGCGCGAAGGACTCGCTGCGGGCAGCGAGGTCATGACCGGGCAGCTCGACCGCGTACACCGCCAGGCCGCTGCCGCGCAGTGCGTGGGCCATCGGCTGGAAGTTCACCGCGTTGCCGCCGGCGTACGGAAAGCACACCAGGGCGCCGGTCGGCGCAGCACCATTCGACTCCGAAAGCGGCTGTAGCAACTCGGCTCGCCGCTCGGATCTACCGTCGACCAATGCGGCCAAATCGGTAAGGCGCGGGTGGCTGGTGAGGTCCTTGAGGGAAAAAACACGGTCCAGGTTGACCGCCAGTTTCACTGCCGACAGGGACGTCCCGCCGCGGTCGAAGAAGTGGTCCAGTCTGCCGATCTGGTCTGGCGGAACGCTGAGCACCTTCGCCCAGGCGGCCGCCAGCCGCTGTTCGGTCGGCGTGCGTGGAGCGTCGTATTTGTCCTCGACGACATTGAGCTCTCCGGCCAACTTCGTCAGCGTCTTCTTGTCGATCTTGCTGTTGGCCGTTAGCGGCAGGCTCTCTTGCCAGACGCAGGCCGTGGGAACCATGTACTCCGGCAATGACTCACCCAACCGGTGCCGCAGGATGTCAATGTCGAGTTCCTGCTGGCTTGAGTAGAAGGCCACCAGGTGCTTGCTTTGATCGGCCCGCTCGGCGACTACGACGGCGCCGTCACGGACCCCCGGAACCCGCAACAGGGTGTTCTCGATCTCGCCGAGCTCGATCCGGAAACCGCGAATCTTGAGTTGGGAGTCCCGGCGGCCCAGGAACTCCAGCTTGGCGTCCGGCCGCCAGCGGCCATGATCACCGCTGCGATACCGGCGCTGGCCGGTATCGAGATCGGTCAGGAATGCCGCCCGGGTCCGTTCGGGATCATTGATGTATCCGCGGCCGACGCAGACCCCAGAGAAAACGATCTCACCGGGCGCACCCAGCGGCACCGGCGCCAGATGCTCATCAACCACCTGAATGTGCACATTGTTGATCGGGCGACCCAGTGGCACGCGGTCTGCAGGGACGCCGTCCATCACCTCGTGGTTGGTGTCATCGGAGGTCTCGGTCAACCCGTACGCATTCACCAGCCTGATCTTTGGCTCGGCCGCGAACCAGCGCTGCGTGAGCTCCTTCTTCAGCGCCTCACCGGTGACCGACACGTACCGCAGGGCGGATAGGTCGGATGGGTGTTGTTCCAGATAGGACAGCACCACTTCGAGGTAGGACGGCACGACCTGCATGACGTTGACCCGGCCATTAATGATCTTGTCGACGAATCGCTGGACATCCAAGATCACCTCCTGCTCGATCAGCAGGGTTCGGCCGCCGACCAGCAGTGCGGAGACCAGTTGCCACAGCGAGATGTCGAAGCATTGCGGTGCGGTCTGGGCGACCACCTGACCTTCGCCGATCTCCAGGTCGTCGATCTTGGCGAAGAGATGGTTGAGCATGCCAGTGTGCTCGCACATCGCGCCCTTCGGCTCACCGGTGGAACCGGAGGTGAAGTAGATGTAGGCGAGCTGGTTCGGAGCGACATCGATGCCGAGATTGTCCTCGGCCTGGTCCTCCTCGTACGCCGCCTCGATGAAGAGCGTCTGGGTATCGGGCAGCGACCGCAGGGCCTGATCGAGAGTGGTGGTGCTGTCGGGTTCGGTCAGCACAAAACCGCAGTCGGCGCGGGTGAGCATCGCGGCAATGCGATCGGCCGGGAAATGCGGCTCGATCGGCAGGTAGGTACCGCCGGCCTTGAAGATCGCGAGAACGGCGGCCATCCAGTCCAGGTTGCGCTCGGTGACTACGGCCACGACGCCTTCAGTGCCTAGCCCGCGGGCCTGCAACACACGGGCCAGCCGGTTGGCACGGCCATTGAGTTCCCGGTAGGTCCACTGCCGAGTGCCGTGCACGCCCGCAACGGCCTCCGGTTGAGCCTGCACCTGCTGCTCGAACAGCTCATGGACCCGGCGGTGTGGTAGCTCCCGCTTTGGTCCGGCGAGCGCTTCGCGCTGGAAGCGGAGTTCTTCGGCGGAGAGCAGGCTCTGCCGCCGATGCTCGGCATCCGGATCGGCAGCGATCAACTCCAGCGCCGTGAGGTGATAGCCGGCGATCCTAGCCGCGCAGTCCGCATTGAGCACGTCGGTCCGGTACCGCAGTCTCAGCGCGAATTGGCCGTCATTACGGGAGGTGCCCACCCACAACACAGTGTCCTCGGGAAGCTCGCCGAGATTGCCCTTCCGATCAGGCTCGTTGTGATCAAGCCAAGTCGGATCGAGCCCTGTTGGATCAAGCACGGTCTCGAAGGACGCTTCAGTGAGTCCCAGATCGCGCCTGAGATCATCCACCGGATAGTCGCTGTGCGCCAGGAGGTCTGACTCGGCTCGATGTGTGGCTAACAGCAACGTCCGCCATGAGTCAGGTTCAGTTGTCAGCCTGCAAAGCAACGGTTGGCGGGCTTGCCGGCAGACGTATCCCGTTGCGACCTCGCGCTCCCCAGACAGTGCGGCGAGCACCTTGGCATGCGCAGCCAAGAGCACCGAACTCAGCGGGACATCCAGCTCGTACGCCAGCCGGCGCAACGTCGCGACGAGGTCGTCAGGGACCTTCGCCTCATGCTCAGCTTTGCGGGCTGAGCCC
>DASRJV010000146.1:0-5055 GCA_035649295.1 Propionibacteriaceae bacterium | reverse complement strand
ACGCGGGTTGTATACCAACCGCTTTCCCTCGTGGCAACTGATCCGGCCCCACACCTTGAGGGTTCGCCCGCAGTCGATTCCGGGAATCTGCCGACGTCCCAGCCACACTAGGGTCACCGCTCCGGACCCGTCACGCAGCTCCACCTCGAGGGCGGGGTGTCCGCCTCGGGGGTTGATGGTCACCGTGGAAACGGTACCGGTGAGCTGTACCCGCTGACGGTCCTCACAGCTCGAAATGGGAGTTGCGCCCTCCTCCCGGACGTTACGTTGCAACTCCTCGGACTCCAGCTCGGCGTTGGATGATGTGAACCGGCGCAGTGTTCGCTGCAGCATGTTTTCTCTGGCCATCGCGTGTCACCTCCGCCCTTCAAGCATCCCACCCCGGTCAATGAGATGCACCTGTCTGGCGGCGCCGTATCAGGACTCGTCGGTGTCTTGACTTATTTCGGCCGGCATGCTCAAGGGGAGCAGATCACCGGGCGCCATGGCCTCGTCGCCACGTCGCACGATCACCTGACGGAAGGCGGTGAGCACATCTGCGACGACCGGCGAGTCGGCATCGTCCTCGATCGCGGCTTGACCGTAGACGATGCCGCGTAGCAACCATCGGGGACCTTCAGCAACCCACATGCGCGAGGGTTGATATCCCTCCTCGCCATCGGGTGTCGTGACCGGGATCAGGCGTCTCAGTTCGACGCCGAAGGGTCCTTCCCCGAGCGAGGCAGTACCGCCGGCCTCGGTAGCGCTCCGGGAGATCTCATCCCGCAGTTCCGCCCAGAGTCCACCGCTGCGAGGTGCTGCGTACGCTCCCAGTTCGAGTGCAGAGGAATACGCCTGGGTCTTCTGATTGGCACTGGCCGGCGGCTCAACGATGGTCTCGATCACCAGCATCGCCGAGACGATTTCACCAGTCTCCTCGGCCACCTGAAGGCGCAATTCCGATCCCGGCACCGGGGTGAGGATCAAGCTGCCGAGGTCAACCTTCGGGCTTTCTTCAGTGCTCTCGATGCTGTCGACTTCGCTGACGTCATACGGTCCTGAGCTCCGCCAGTCGACATCTTCCAAGGCCTCCAGATCAAGGGCCAGGTCCGTCTCTTGGGTCGCAGTCGGCGCGTCGTCCGCGGCATCGTGAGGCTCGGTCGCCTCATCAAGGCCGGCATCGTCGGTCAGCTCGTCAGCTGGTGACTCGCTGCCGCGCTTCCTGCCCCTCTTGAAGATCATGCACGTTCCCTCGGCACACTCATGCTCTCGTCCCCTCGCTGCGTGGCCGCCAGCCCGATAGCACTGCTCAGTATTCCGCCCGTTGACCCGTACCCACCACTTCCCCGTGCCGAGCTCGGCAGTTCGGTGACCGGCACGAACACAGCCGTACTGACCGGTTGAATGATCAGCTGAGCGATTCTGTCGCCTCTGGCGATGCTCACTGGCTGGCTACGGTCAGTGTTGATCAGGCAGACCTTGATCTCGCCGCGATAGCCGGCGTCAACGGTCCCTGGTGCGTTCACGATGCTGACGCCGTGTCGAGCAGCCAACCCTGAGCGCGGGTGCACGAAGGCCGCGTAGCCCATAGGCAGGGAGATCGCAACGCCGGTCCCCACCAGCCGGCGTTCTCCCGGCTGAAGTTGGAAAGTGTCAGTGCTTCGGAGATCAGCTCCAGCATCGCCGGGGTGCGCGTACGACGGCGCTTCCAATTCGGGATCGAGCCGCAGCAGCAGCACCTCGATGGCGTCGGTCATAGCTCGGTCTCACTCACTCGGTCAGCGTAGACGAGGCGGCTTCCTGCATGGCGGCTGCCAGCCGTTGCGGGTGTCGGGTCGAGACCAACCAGTACGGCACTGGATCATCGGGATCGTCGAGGGTGATCTCGACCGCTGTCTTGATATAGGGCCGGAGCACCATGTGAGCTCTGGCATCGGCCTCGACGCTGCCGCGCCGACGCGTTTCTTCGGCATCCAGCGCCCGGCACCCGGCGATGTACCGATGCTCGATGCTCGCCCTTCCTATCCGAATCTGGTCAGTGTCAACGCCTATCACGATTGCGGCCGAAGCGAAGATCGCTGCGGCCACCAGCAATGTAGCCACTGTCGTTCCCGCACCCCAGACAGGACCGAGGTAGGCACCAACGGCGAGGAGCACCGACAGCGCAAGCAGACCCGCCAGGAGCCACCAGACAACCGGAACAGTAAGCCGCTCACGGAAGAGCATGGAGGTAACCTACGCGCTGAGATCAGGCGATCTCTGGCCCGTGCTGTTGACCTCCTTCGTCCGGAATAGGATTCGACCACAGCAGCAGCAGCTTGGCACTGCGCAATAGCCGACATGGAAGGTAGATCCGATGGGACCGACGCAAACAGTGTTGTGGAAGCTCTACGTCGGAGTGATCGGAGCAGTTACCACTATCGCAGCCCAGCGGCTGCTCAAGGCTGGCTGGAAGCTCGTAACAGGCGACGAACCACCGTCGCCGACAGATCCCGACACACCGGTAGTCACAGCGCTGAGTTGGGCCCTGGCCAGCGGCATCGGGGTGGGTGTCACGCAGATCCTGACCCAGCGCCTGGCAGCGCGACACTGGGGCAAGGAAATCGGAAACGAGACACCCGGCTCGGGGAAGGTCAAGGTCAAGATCTAGCTCGAAGCACCACCTCGCGGTCCCTTTCGAGAGCGCGAGGTGGTGTTCTGTCCGGACTGACTGCCCCCAACCAGCCCGGCACATCGAATGCACCCAGCTTCGGTCGCGCCCCCGCCACCCAGCTGCAGCCGTACCAGCACAGCTACGACACTGAGTGCGCGTTCGGTACTACCAGCCTAAGTGATCATGCACGCCCCAGCCCAGCCCATTCGCGCACTGAATGGTGAGCTTGTGCGGACGAAATCCTCTTGAGTGGCCAAGATCAGCCCGCGCAGTCGAAGCAATACGCGTCCCCATTGGGACGCAGCTCGGCGATTTGGCTGCGATGTCGTACCAGGAAGCAGCCGGCACAGGTGAATTCATCGGACTGCCGAGGCAGCACCCGGACGGTCAACTCTTCGTGAGACAGGTCCGCGCCCGGAAGCTCAAATGCTTCCGCTGCCTCCGCCTCGTCTTCGTCAACCTTCCCAGAGTTTTTATCGTTGCGGCGAGTCTTGAGCTCTTCGATGCTGTCTTCGTTCAGTTCTTCTTCGGTCTTGCGAGGGGCGTCGTAATCGGTCGCCATCTTTGCCTTCCCGGGCTCGAAAAGCCCAGATCATCATCTGACTCGTGCGCAGTCATATCACACGAATCAAGCGATATGCGTGCTATGTCTGCTCGCGCCCGCTATAACGCGATCACGTGTCGAAAATTCCCACTTCGCAGGGCTTGTTTGCGCCATCTCCCAGTGGCTTCTGCCAGCGTTGTGGCGGACCTCAAAACCTCGCTCTTGCAGGGCTCAACTGGGCGGCTGGCAGAGGGCTGGACGGCCCGGTTCCCGGAGGTTCGGACAGCAGCCCGACTGACATTCATACCAGCCGATGGGCGCCGTTCCCAGCGCCGGACGATCCGGCTTTTCGCCGCGGGCGGCCGCGGCACGCTCCAGCATGAGCTCAACAAGCCCGCGTACAAAGGCCGGGTGCTCGCCGGCGGTAGCAGCCCGCGCGAAGGCAAGGCGACATGTTTCGGCCGTGCCTGCCGCCTCGGTGTCCAGGTCGAAGACGACTTCCATGTGGTCGGACACGAAGCCGATCGGCACGACCACCACTGCCTTGACGCCTCGCGCGGCGAGCTGGCGCAGATGATCGTTGATGTCGGGTTCCAGCCACGGCTGGCTTGCAGGGCCGGAGCGCGAGCAGTAGACAAGGTCGCTCTGATAGTTCTGAGCACGTCGCTGCCGAACGCGCTGCGCGACCTCAGATACCACGGCTGCGTGCCAATCAACGTAGGCGCCGCCGTGGCTACGCGGTGCTGGCCCGGCTGTCTCCGCCATAGCAGTAGGGATCGAATGCGTGACAAAAACCAGATGGGCCTCGTCTGCTGATTCTCCTAGTCTCTCGAGCGCCTCGAGCGTCGCGTCCACGGAGGCCTGTATGAAGCCAGGGTGATTGGAATAGTGACGGATCCGGTCGAGCTGGACCTGGGTGCCCTGGGCGGCGTCAAACAGGTTCTCCCGATATTGCCGACATGAGGAGTACGACGGGTATGCGCTGGTGACGACGGCCAGCACCCGCCGATGACCATCTCGTTCGATCGCGCGCAGTTCGTCACGCAGGTACGGATGCCAGTTGCGGTTTCCCCAATACATCGGCAGCTGTAGATCACGGCTGCGTAATTCGTTCGTCAGTCCCGTCAGTAGCCTGCGACACTGATCGTTGATTGGGCTCTTGCCGCCGAACAGGAAGTAGTGCTGGCCGACCTCGGCAAGCCGTTCGGCGGGAATGCCCCGACCACGGGTGACGTTCCGTAGGAACGGCATCACCTCCTCCGGACGCTCAGGGCCGCCGAAGGACACCAGCAGGACCGCCTCGTACGGTGCAAGTGCGTGGCCGAGCTGGCTGGTCGATGCGTCAGCAGAAGTTGCCGAGTGATCACCCACAGGCGTGATCTTTGCGTACGAGGAGGAGAGTCGTGGCCGCGGGGCTTCACCGGTATCGGCAGGTGCTGTCGGACCGTCGGTCACGGGCGTTCAGCATAGCTGGCTTCGTGGCCCGCCTCCCGCTCTCCATGACTGGTATCGGGATCGTGCTGCTGGTCTCGCTGACAACAGGCTCGTTCGGTCAGGCCGGGTTGCTCATCGCCGTCGTTACGCTGACTGCCGCCGTCGTCGCCCCGCTCTGGGGCCGGGCAATCGACCGCGTAGGCCAAGCGCGCGTACTGCTGCTGGCAGCCCTGATCAATAACGTCAGCCTGGCTGTGCTCATCGTCGCCGTCGAGCGCGCCTGGCCGTTGGCGGTGAGTGTTGTGGCCGCAGCCGGTGTTGGGGCCGGCTTCACTTTGGCTGGATCGGCCGTCCGAGCCCGCTGGACACTCCGGCTCAATGGCACGCCGTTGCTGAACACCGCCTTCGCCCTCGAGGCCATGCTCGACGAGGTGGTCTTCATCGT
>DASRJV010000145.1:0-9436 GCA_035649295.1 Propionibacteriaceae bacterium | reverse complement strand
TCTCAAACATCATGCCCACCTTAGTTAGCCGAAGCGTTCTGCGCACAGCTGCGAGGGTCGCGAATCGCGCGCGGCGGATTCTCGATGTTCGCGCCGCCGATCTGCAGGAGGAGATGACGGAACAACGCTTTTACGTTCCGTCAGCTCCGACGAAGACGGCGGCTACGCAGCGAACATCGCAGCGAGCGAAGCGAGCAATCAATCACAGCGCGATGCGCGAACGCCCGAAAATTCTCAGCTCAAATAGTGCGCTCCATAGCAGTACGGACCAGAGCTGCATGGAAGCTGATCACGAGTTGTGTGACATCGCCTGGCACATCGCGGTTCGCGGCCCCGCGTCGCAGGTACGGCGCGATCGCCTGTTCCACCAGGCCCACCTCACGATCGGCTGACAGCTTGAAGGCTCGCAGGTGTCGCCCATCGAGGCCGTACTCGGCCAGTCGGCGGGCGGCGATCGCCAAGGTGAGGGCATCCCTGCCGTAGTGCGCGGTTCCGCGCCTGGTTGCCACGATCTGAGTTCGCTCCAATTCGTTGAGGGCGCTCTCGGTAAGGCCGCTGGCATCCAGCAGTTCCTGGCGAGTGAGCCTGACCGGCTGCTTTGCGGCAGGTGGGCTGGTACGGCCACCTGCTGAGCTGCTGCCAACCGGCGCGCTGTGGCCACCCACACTGACCCCAGGCTGGCCACGATCCAGCTGTTCCAGGTGCTCCCGGATCACCTTCAAGGGCAAGTAGTGTTCCCGCTGCACCGACAGCACATAGCGCAGCCGCTCCACATCGCTTTCGGTGTAGCGGCGGTAACCCGATGGCGCCCGCTCCGGAGTGAGCAGGCCTTCGGCCTCCAAGAACCTGATCTTGGAGATCGAAATCTCTGGAAACTCGGTTCGCAGGATGGCCATCACCTGGCCAATGCTGCGTGTCGCGTGTCGCAGGCGACCTTCAGACACGTGGGTGCCTTGATCGTCCGCGCCTCGGGCGCGAGCTTCGCCGGCTGCGCTGGCCGGAGACTCGGCAGAGTTCGGCATGATGCGTGGGGCTACTCCGCGCCCCGGGGGCTCCCAAAGTAGACGAGGCGGAACTTGCCGATCTGCACCTCGTCGCCGTTCCGCAGCATGCCTTCATCGACGAGGTCGCGGTTCACGTACGTCCCGTTGAGGCTGCCGACATCCTTGACCACGGTGCCCTCCGGTGTGCGGGCGAACGTTGCGTGGTGGCGGGACACCGAGATGTCGTCGAGAAAGATGTCGGAATCCTGATGCCGTCCCACTGTGACGAGATCGGTATCCAACAAGAACCGGCTGCCGGCATTCGCACCCCGCTGCACGATCAGCAGCGCTGAGCCGAACGGCAGCGCGTTGACGGCCGCCTCATCTTCGGCCGTCAGCGAGTCCGTGTCACGCTCCTCAACCATCGCGGGCATCGCCTTGGTCGTGTCGCCAGTCGGCACCTTCTCGGGGGTCGCGGCTCGGGCAGCACCAGGGATCAGCGCCGAGCCACATTGGCCGCAGAAGTTACTCCCCTCTGGGTTCTCATGTCCACAGTTGGTACAGAACGGCATTGCTTCGAACTTTCCTTTACAGCCTCGAAGGCTCGAGGCGTGATGCAGAGTTTAGGACCAAATGCAAACCGGCACTGAGGCGGCCAGTCGCTTAGCCTCCCACCTGTTCAGCGTAGGAATCAGCGTCGAGTAAATCGTCCAAGTCCGCCCCCTCGTCCATCTCCAGCTCGAAGAGCCATCCATCCCCGTATGGATCGGCGTTGATGGTTTCCGGGTTGGCGTCGAGCAGTGCATTCACCGCTGTGATCACTCCGGGCACGGGGCAGAAGATGTCCGAAACGCTCTTGGTGGACTCCAGCTCACCACATGCGTCGCCGGCCGAGACTGTCTCCCCCACCTCGGGCAAGGTGACGAAGACGATGTCCCCCAGCTGGTCGGCCGCGTATTCGGTGATTCCAACGCGGACGCTGCTGCCGTTCCCGCTCCGAACCCATTCGTGCTCGGCCGAGTACTTCAGATCTTCGGGATAGTCCGACATCAGGCTCCTCAAGCTCACTGTGTCATCGAGGGGTTTGCTGTGGGGGCGCAGGGCGAGCGTACTGATTCTCTCGCGACGCGTGTAGCGATTCGATCACAACGCGGTTTTCTTGTTCGATCTGCACCTGCCCGCCAATTTTGGGTCCGGTGATCTCGGAGACGATTCCACCCCGGAACCGCGCCGCCTCCTCCAGACTGTGCGGCTCCCCGATGACCTCGAGGATGATTGGCCGACTGACCGGCTTGCCGTCGATGACGAGGCCACGATCATCCGAGCCAAACCACGTCGATCCGACGACCCGGATCGTGTTGTTCACCTCGATCACCTCAGCTCCCGCGTCCCGCATCTCTTCGACGGCATCAAGCAAAACTCCGGCGTCAACGGCTCCATTCGGGTCGGCGATTCGCATCCGGATGCCGCTTCCTTCTGCAGGTGCCGTGCCGGCAAGGATGGACAGCTCGATCAGGTGCCTTTCGGCCTCAGAGCGCGCCACGCGTTGGGTGTCGGCACCTGACTGCAGGTTGCTCCTGGTCTGCTCCAGTTGTGTGATCTCGCCCTCCAGCCTTCGTGATTCCGCGCCCAGCCCATCGAGCAGCTGAATGAGATCCTCACGTCGAGCGGACGCATAGGTGTCGTCCGTCGCGCTGATACGGACTTGCATGACACCGGCTGCGCCGACGACAAACAGAATGATCGCCGCCACGATCTGCCCGCGCCCTGGGTGTCGCAGCGATGCCGCGAGCCGGGCACGTGTGCCGCGCGCTAGGTCGGCCGCCTCTTTGATCCGGCTCGTTGACTGCGGAGCGGGTGATGTGTCGTCCGGTGCTACAGCAGTCGGATGCTCCTCGCCACTCAGACGGCGTTGGCTGCGCCGCAGCGAGCTCACACGACGAGACGCAGTGCTGGGCGACCGGCTGTGACGTCGCCGGCGCCGCACCGACGGCGCTTGCGTCTGCTCGTCGATGCGTGGCTCGTCAGGCATGGAACAGTGCCCGCCTGATGGCAGCAGCATTAGTGAAGATACGGATTCCGAGGACCACGACAACCGCGGTGGCGAGCTGCGAGCCGACGCCAATCTGGTCGCCGACGAAGACGATAGCGGCGGCGATCAGAACATTGGAGATGAACGATACGACGAAGACGCGATCAGTGAAGGTGCCCTCCAAGTACGCCCGGAATGCCCCGAACAGGGCGTCCATGGCGGCGACAATGGCGATCGGAAGGTACGGCTGGAGTACCTGGGGAATCGATGGCTCCAGCACGATGCCAACCACGATCCCCGCAAGCAAGCCCAACAGCGGGATCACGACGTGGCCTTTCCCGCGTGCCGGAGCACCATGCCAGGATCGGCTGCCAGATCGAGTTGTTTCACGTCGCTGATCTCGTATCTCATTCGCCGGTTCTGGGCCAAGTCATTCCACCACGCCCCTGCCGGAGACTCAACAAATTGAGCCTGCAGCGTACGCGGATCACCGATGGCTTCGACACGGTACGGGCGGGTGAGCGAGCGAAAGTCGACCGTAATGGCATCGCCCGCGCTGCGGATCGCCGTCAAACTTGACAGTCGATGTCCATTGATCGAGATGGCCTCAGCATCCGCCTGCCAGAGTCCGTTGGCCAACACTTGGAGATCGATATCCAGGACCCGGTCGCGAGCGTCTGCGGTAGCAGATGGTGAATCATCCACCACGATCAGCACCCCCGGCCCGCTGACCGGAGCATTGCCGACCACCGGGTCAAGCGCTTCGATACGCGTTTCCAGGACACCGGACGCATCATCATCGCCCAAGGCCGCGGCTCGCAGCGTCGCGATTTCGCCAGACAAGGAGGTGAGCCTTCCTCGCAGCTCGTCCTGCTCATGTTCCGCGTTCTGCACCCGATTGATCAATTCGGATCGCTCCGACTTGAGGGCGGGCGCCGCTCGGGTGGTTTGCAGTGCCGCTACTGCGAACAGCGCGCCGATGATCACCGCGAGCAGAGCGAGCACCCATCGTCCCCGGACCGGCTCGTCTCCGCGCGCCGCCACGACTGCATAGTCGGGATCAACAGGTTGCCGAATGATCTGATTCAGCAGGTCCATGCTGGCATCCGGCGGTCGACCGCCTGAGCCCGCGGGCGGTCGCGTAGCAGAGGCTGCAGCCGGGCTGGAACCGGCTCGGCGCCGTGCGGAAGTAGCTGTCATCCTGCTATGGATCCGGCCGGGCGGTTTTCTAGCGGGTCACGCTAAAGCGACGGCGGCCGTGGATTGGCGGTGTGGAGCGGAGCAAAAGGACGGTCTGAGCAACATATAAGCCTCCGGCGTACCAGTACAGAGCAGTGCCCCAGATTGCGAAAGCCCATCCCAGAACCCACGCTAACTGAAGCCAGCCCTCTTCACCTGAACCAAGCAGCACCAGGGGGAACGCGTACAACAGGCTGAAGGTGGCCGCTTTACCCAGAAAATGCACGGGCAAAGACGAGTAACCCCTTGTCTTGAGGACTGGTATCAGGAGCGCGATCACAACATCTCTTCCGACCACGATGACGACCAGCCACCACGGGACAATCTCTCGCAAGGCAAGTCCGAACAGCACCGCGAGGATGTAGAGGCGATCGGCGATCGGATCCAGCATCTGCCCTATCCGGGAAGTTTGGTGCCATGCCCTCGCTAGGTGACCGTCCAGCCAGTCAGTGAACCCCCCCAGCGCGAGAACCAGGACGGCTAGCCCATCGGCCTGGGGGCCGACAATGAGCCACAGCACAAGAGGAGCACCGGCCAGCCGCAGGAAGCTCAGCATGTTGGGCAAGGTCCAGGCGCGATCTGTGTCGTACAGCGGAACAGGCCGCGCTGCTGTGACCCGCGCTGCGGACAGTTCGGCGGTGGCGGTCGGCGGTGGGTTTTCAGGATTATGCGAAACGCCGGCGCCCGAGACCGGCCGCTCGCTCTCAGTCACAGGGCCAGCCTAGTTCTCGGCCTCGGCCACTATGACCGTCCGCCATTTCGAACGGACGCGGTTCGGCGGTACGCCCCGCCAACCGCAAGATTCGCACCGCAAATCTGTGGCGAAGGAAAAGGGCTGTCGCGACCGCATCGTTGTGCAGCCTGCGGCAAATACTGGCTCGCGCTCGCTCCGAAGCAAGCCCCTTGGGGCTGGCCGGGAGCATCGGCTCGACCGCGTCGAGGACATGACTCAAGTCACTTTCGGCACGTTCGCGGTCGCCCCGACACAAGTCCGGCTCGAGAGCAGCGGCCGCCGCGTCCAAGACCAGCAGCGCTGTGGCCGGGTCGATGCCAGGCATCATGACGAGTTCGGTGGCGCGCCGAGCACGTCCCACCAAAGCGGCGTCCAGCGCGTACCAGGTGCGTTCCGCGCGCATGGTCGCCCGATGGACGCGACCGGCGAGCCAGGTGATCCGCCAGACCAAGATCGTCGCAACGATGATCAACATGGCCACGATCTCGATGGTGCTCACCCGACACCGGTTCCGGTCCGTCTTGCAGGCGCAGCGGAAAGGGCAGCTCGATAGATGGCAAGGACAGTGGTGCCGACATTCAGCCAGTCATAGTTTCGCGCCACCTGCTGCGCCCTCGCTGCCCGCATGGGGTCGGGGTGGTCGAGGACCTGGAGGACTGCCTCGGCGAGCGCACGGTGATCGCCCACGGTGAAGACTTCGCCGAGTCGCTGTTCGTTTTGCCGCGCACCGAGCAGGTCGACGAATGACGGCAGATCGGACGCCACAATCTGGGCGCCACTCGCCATTGCCTCCAGGAGAACAAGGCCAAAGCTCTCCCGGGCAAGCTGCGGCGCGACGAAGACGTCGGCGGAGCCCAACAACGCGATCTTCGCCTCCTCTGTGATCGTCCCGAGATTGCGGCATCCGGGTGGAAGCGGCCGGCTACCCTGCCCAGCGACGATCACTTCGAGATCGGGTCGAACCTGCTTGATCAGCGGCAGGGCCGCGAGCAGCACGTCGAGGCCTTTGCGCGGCTCGTCGAGCCTCCCTATGAAGACCAATCTCGGCCGGTGGGGCGTCGGAGGCGATTCAGCGCGCATAAGCGGCCGCCGGGCGAAGTCATCGAATCGGATGCCATTGGGAATGACCACAGCATCTCGGCCAAGATGCTGGACGACCACGTTGCGGGCCGACTCCGACACCGCTATGCCGGCATCGATCTTCTCAATCGATGCACGCAGCACTCCACTGGCCAATTGCATGGATCGCGAGCGCGGGGTTGCGGTGTGGAACGTGGCCACCACTGGCTGTTCCGCTGCCCACAAAGCCAGCAACGAGATGCTCGGCGTAATGGGCTCGTGAATGTGGATGAGGTCGAACTTGCCGTTCCGTAGCCAGCGGCGTACTCGCGCGGCGCTGAGCGGCCCGAAGTTCACACGGGCCACAGACCCGTTGTACGGGACGGGCAGGGCCGCGCCGACGCTGGCAAAATCCTCGAGGCCAAGGGCTGCCGCTGATGGGCCGAGCTCGCCAGGGGCCAGCACGTACGGCCGATGCCCACTTTGGCTCAGATGGCGCGCGAGGCCGAGGACGTGATTCTGCACTCCCCCAGGCACATCAAAGGAGTAGGGACAGACCATTCCCACGCGCAAGGAACGGCGCTGATCGGTCACCGAGCCTCCTCTGCTCGCGGCTGACTGGAGAAGAACGGTTGCAGCATGTGCCAGTCCGCTGGCTGCCGGGCGATGGTGTCGGCGAAGAAGTCCGCGACATCCTGCATCATCCTCGTCAGGCCATCCCGTCCCTGTCGGTGCGCGATCGGCCCACCAATGATGATCTCCATGCCGTTTTCGGTGAATTGGCACACGGCGGGCAGGAGAGCCGCTCCAGTGCGCCGCGCAACGATGGCCGGGCCGGCCGGCACGGTGATGGGGTGTCCCCGCCAGGACACCCGCACTCCGGTTCCCGAAAGATCACGATCCGCCAGCAGGCACACGACCCTTCGGTCATGTATCGCCTTGATGAGGGTCGTCAGGGCCTCAGGATCCCGGTGGGAGATAACCTGCAGGCCCAGGCTTTCGCGAAAGCCGACGAAGGCTGCGTACTCGGCATCGGACAGCTGCTCGGCGACAGTCGTCACCGGCATACCGGTCGCACAGGCCCAAGCGCCCGCCAAGTCCCAATTGCCACTGTGCGGCAAGGCGACAACAGCTCCGGGTCCGGCGTGTGCGCCTCGCACGGCGGGCTCGTTCACGGGGCGGACCCGCCGCCGAATCTCGGTTTCAGACCAGGCAGGCAAGGCCAGCACCTCGTAGAAGTTGCGTAGGTAGGACTTCATGGCGGCCCGCAGCAGGTCACTGTGGACCGGAGCTCCGGTGGTCAGCGCCAAGTTGTGACGCAGTGTCCGGACGTGGACGCCGTCTTGCCGCAGGATCATCCAGCTCAGGGCGGAAATGATCAATGCAACCAGCTGTTGCGGGAGCCGAGCGGCTATCCGCCAGCCGAAGTGGTAGATGCCTCGCAACAACAAGTCGCGCAACCGATCGCGCCATGGGGCCGGCACAGGTGTGGCCACTGACTTAGGCCGACCGAGCATTCGCTGCTTTCGCCTGCTTGCGGACCTGGGCGATGCGTTGCAGCACTGTGATCATGCTTGTCACAGCCAGGGCCGCAACCGCGACCTGCAGCACGTACGGGACGCCGAGTCCGGCGAGAAACGCTCCAACGAGGATGATCACGAGCCGGTCCGCACGCGCAGCCAGCCCACCGGAGCAGACGAAGCCGAGGCTTTCGGCTCGAGCCTTCACGTAGGAGGTCCATTGCCCGAACACCAGGCCGGCCAGCGCGATGGCTGCCCACAGCGTGGAGTCTTCCCGATAGACGAAATAGAGCAGGATGCCTCCGAAGACGGCCGCGTCACCGAGCCGGTCGGAGGTGGAGTCCAAGAAAGCGCCCCAGTTGCTGGTCTTGCCCGTGATCTTGGCCATCAGGCCGTCGATCATGTCGGAGATGACGAAGATCGTCACAATGAGGACGCCCTGCCACAGCCAGCCTTGGGGAAAGCAGATCAGCGCGCTGATCGCCACTCCCAGGGTGCCGGCAATCGTGACGACGTCTGGTGAGACGCCAAGCCTGACCAGCAGCCGCGCGATCGGGCCGAGGACGGCGTGGGACATGCCACGAAAGCGTTCGAGCATCAGCTATCGCCGGTGGCGTAGGAGTCCCAGCAGTTGCGTACGATCTCCCAAGTCTGGTCCAGTAACTGCGGGAGTGCCTTCGTCTGACCAACGACGGGAAGGAAGTTGGCGTCCCCCGCCCAGCGGGGTACGACGTGCTGGTGCAGGTGGGCGGCAATACCAGCCCCGGCAACCGCGCCCTGGTTGATACCGAGGTTGAAGCCGTGCGGGGCGCTCGCAGCTCGCAGCACATGCATGGCATCCCTGGTCAATTCCTCCAACGCACAGAGTTCGTCGTGGGCCAACTCGGTGAGGTCGGCCACATGCCGGTACGGGCAGATCAGCAGGTGTCCGGGCGAATAGGGGTAGAGGTTGAGCACGGCGAAAGCAAGATCGCCGCGATGCACGATCAGGCCTTCCCGATCTTCGCGCGACTGCACCGCACAGAACGGGCACGCCTGCTCATCAGGGCTGGCCGGCTTGTTCTCCCCTTTGATGTAGACCATCCGGTGCGGGGTCCACAGCCGCTCGAATCCGTCGGGAGTGCCTGGATGAGCGGCGGCGTCCTCCAGCTCTCCCACTGCCCAACCTCCTCCCGACCTGTCAGAACTGCATCGACCTATTCGATTGGCCATCTGACGAATAGCTCACCCAGATTCTGACAAGTCGGTGACTCAGACTTGGCGGCGCGCCGCGATGTCGCCGGTGATCTCGCTGATCGCCGCATCGATCGGGATCCCGTTCTTCTGCCGTCGATCCCGGTAACGGAACGACACCGCGTGTGCGGCGGCGTCCTCGGCACCGGCAATCAGGATGTACGGGACCTTGATCCGTTCGGCGTTGCGGATCTTCTTTTGCATCCGGTCGTCGGAGGTATCGACTTCGACCCGAACTCCCGCCGCCCGCAACCGATCGGCGACGCTCAGCAGGTAGCCGTTGTGCTCCGACGCTACCGGAATGCCGATCACCTGGACGGGTGCCAGCCAAGGCGGAAAAGCGCCCGCATAGTGCTCGACCAGCACAGCCAGGAAGCGCTCGATGGATCCGAAGAGCGCACGGTGAATCATCACTGGACGCTGCCTGCTGCCGTCAGGGGCGGTGATCTCCAGATCGAACCGGTCCGGCAGCATCAGGTCGACTTGGATGGTCGACAGCTGCCAACTCCGACCGATCGCGTCGTGGGCCTGGACTGAGATCTTCGGCGCGTAGAAGGCTGCCCCGCCTGGGTCGAGGACAAGTTCGAGGCCGGACGCCTCGGCTGCCTTACGTAGTGCCTCGGTCGCTCGGTCCCAG
>DASRJV010000144.1:0-4514 GCA_035649295.1 Propionibacteriaceae bacterium | reverse complement strand
GGAATCGGAATCGACGTTCATCGGCTGGCACCAGGTCGGCCGATGAATGTTGCTTGTCTGCTCTTTGATGATGAGGTGGGTCCCCACGGTCACTCCGATGGGGACGTCGTTGCCCACGCTGCCTGTGATGCGTTGTTGAGCGCCGCAGGGCTCGGTGATCTTGGCAGCAACTACGGAACGAGCGACCCGGAGTGGTCCAATGCCCCAGGTGCGGCCTTTCTGACCGAGACCGCTGCGCGAGTACGAGCGGCTGGCTTCGACATTGCCAACATTGCTGTCCAGCTGATCGGTGACCGTCCACGGCTGGGATCGCGGCGCGCTGAGGCCGAATTAGCGATGAGTGAAGCTGTTGGCGCCCCCGTCAGTCTTGCGGCGACGACCACAGATGGCCTTGGGCTTACCGGCCGCGGAGAAGGTGTCGCTGCTATCGCCACCGCACTCTTGGTGTGAACTGCTGCGCCCTTCGACAGGCTCAGGCGCATGAGGGTCCTGGCGTAGAGCGCCTGCGGCTACCGCACCAGGCTGGAAGAAACGACGAAGGTGTTGCACTCCCCGATGTTGCTGGTGCTCAGGCCTTTGGTTCCCCAGTATTGGCGTGACCGGGCGAGCCCGTGGTTTCCGACAACATCAGGTTTGCCCGAGAGGGTGTCGTCGCCGATGGCGTGGTAGATAGCCAAGATGCCATCAAGGTCCTGCTGCTCTACCCCCATCGACTGCGAAACAGCCCGTATGAACATGCCTGAGAAACAGTCCGCCTGGGTTTCGAGTCGTCGCGTGTACTGCAGATCGGTCGCCTCATCACCTGAGTTCTGACCGAGGGCGTGTGCGGAGATCAAAATGCCGGTTCGGCCCTGCAATGCATGTCCGAACTCATGCGCCATGACGACGTCGGCAGTCCATTTGTTCTTCTTTACGGCTGGCAGCGCCTCTGGTAGCAGGTTGCTGTAATACACCTGCTGATCAGCCGTGCAATAGAACGCGTTCACACCGCTCTTGCCACACTTGGTCGTCAGCTCCTCGCCATAGATGGTCACGCTCGGTCGCACGATGATGAAACCGGCGTTAGTGACTGGTGGCTCCCACACGCGTACCAAGCACTCCATCAGGCCGTCGAAGTGAGCCTTCAGTTGAGCGTCGCTTGCAGTCGTCACATTGATGGGCTGGGAGTTGCAGCGCACCGGTACTGGCACCGCTTGGCCGTAGAACCGGCTCTGGGTGATCCACTGCTCGGCTTCCTCGTACGTCTCCGGTATCGGGATCGGCGGCGGGTTCGTATTGGCAGGCGGGACCCGGTAGTTGTCATTCTGGTAGGCGGCAGTCGTGGACTCCGCGTTCAGGCCGGTGATCACCAGCCCAACGAGGGAGGCCAATCCAAGGATCATGATCACCAGCAGCAGCAGCCGCAGCGGGTTCCTGCGGCGTGGCGCAGGCAGCGGTGGTGTCGGCCCGTACTGCGGCACTCCGCCGCCGAAAGACTGCCGGCCGAAACCTGGCGCCGGGTATCCCTGATAGTAGCCGCCAGTCGGCTGCCAGCTGCGGGCCGAAGGATAGGAGGCGTACGACGGTGAGCCTGCTGGTGGACCTCCTCGAGGTGGTGCGTACTGAGGGCCGCTCCACTGCTGTTGGCTCACAGCCGCAACGATAACTGGGCACACCAGGCCCGGGGCTGCTTCTCAATCAGACTTGTGGGTCAGGCCGCCACAGTCTCTACAAGATCGCGAATCTTTCTAAGTTGCCCGCCGTTTTTTTGGCATGAGGCGTCACCCCTCCACGACTAGTGGGAGGCTGTATCCCGTGCTCGCCAACCTGGAAAGGACGCTGCGTCGGGTCGGATCGATGATTGCGTTGTGCCTCCTGAGCTGCGGTTTACTCGCCGGCCCACTGGCCCTGACAGCACATGCCGAGGGCACGGCGTCGACGTTCATCGCCGAGGGCAATCTGGCGAAGGACGGCACGCTGAAGGTGAAGCAGACGATCACCCTGACAGGCGCCGTACCAGCCGAGCTCACGCAGAGATTCGAGACCCGCGAAGACGTGGTCGGAGACCGCCAATATGTCCAGAGGCTCTCCGAGATCACGGCGACAGTCAAAGGCGCGGAGATTCAGCCGACGATCACGACAGATGATCGCTTCACAACGGTGACGGTGCCCACCAACGGGTCGACCGAGATCATGATGAGCTACACCGTGACCGGCGCGGTGGTCACTATCGACAGCGGTACGGCACTGCGCTGGCAGATGCTGCAGGGGCTCAGCGCACAGGTCGACGAGTTCAGTGCGACTGTGCAGATCCCGACTCTGTTCAGCTACATCAAATGCACAGCTGGCAGCCCGAACTCCACCGTTCCCTGTAACTTTGCCGCCGCCGGCACCGAGGGTTCGCAGATCCCCACCTTCCGAGACGGCCCTCGCGGTGAGGGCGAGGTTGTCGCAATCGACATCGGATTTCCTCCTGGGGGCGTCGCAACGAATGAGGTAATCGACTATCGATGGACGCTCGGGCGGGCCTTCTCAGTCGAGCCGCTGCAGCTGGCCCTGGCCCTGGGGCTGCTGGCCCTTGGCGGCGTCGTGCTGTACGGGATTCATCGCCGCGCCGGCGCCGACAGGAGCCCAGACGGTCAAATCAGCAAGGCCGGGGAATTTGTGCCGACCGGAGCGGGCCAGTCTGAGTTCCGGGTGGTCGCAGATGTTCGGCCAGGTCACGTCGGCACGGTGGCCGACGAGCGTGTCGATCCGATCGACGTCACCGCAACGCTGGTGGACCTAGCCGTACGTGGCCATCTGGTGATCAACGAGCTGCCTCGGGAGAGTGAGTTTGCGCGGAGCGACTGGGAGATCAGGCGGCTGAATGGGAGTGACAGCTTGCGACCGTTCGAGCAGCAGCTGCTTGACGGCATTGCCACGCCCAGCTCGAGCGTAAAGGTGTCCGAGCTGGCTGGCAGAGTGCAAGAGTCCATCGGCGGGGTTCAGGATGCGCTCTACGACGAAATGGTCAGCAATGGCTGGTTCGAACGCCGACCGGATGACACCAGGAACCGCTGGACCCTGCTTGCGCTGGCAGGACTGATCATTTCCGTGGTCGTGACTGGTGTGCTGGCAGCGTTCACCACCTTCGGGTTGGTGGGATTGGCACTTATTGTGGTGTCGCTCGGCTTGGTTTTTGTCGCGCAAGAGATGCCGGCTCGGACCACCAAGGGAGCCGCCCTGCTCGGAGGGCTCGGCGCCTTGCGGTCGGATCTGATGAGTCACCCGACCAACCAAATGCCGCCGGGCAGCGAGTTGCGGGAGATCTCTGAGGTGCTGCCGTACGCGATTGTGCTCGGTGGTAGCGACCGCTGGCTGGACGCCATGGTCTCCAGTGATGCTGACGAGCATCCAGACTCATATGACCTTTCTTGGTATCACGGCCCGGAGAACTGGCATCTGCGCGACCTACCAGACTCGATGAGGAATTTCGTGACGACCGTGTCAGGGAGTTTGTTCTCTCGCTGATTTCCCAATCGGCGCGAACGTGGACTTCAAGCTCTTGGCAGGTCGATCATCCGCGGCCTTCGCTGATCAGCCGAGGTTGCGCAGCGGGTAGCCGTTTTTCGCACAACCGTCAATGATCAACTTTTTGGCATCAGACGAAGCATCGTTCGGATTGTCGGACTCCAACAGGCTGATGGTCGCGTCCAGCCATCGCTGCGGCTCGGGGTCGAGCTTGCCCGACTCGCTCAACTTCTTCAGTCCAGCGAGGGTCACCTTGCTGACCATCGAGCCACCTCCGGCTGCGGCGTCGACGGCGGGACAACCGATCTTGTAGACATCTAATGCCTGGACATCAGCGGCGCATGAGGTGAGTCCCAGCAGCGCGGCAACGGCGAGGACAGTGGCGACAACGACACGGCGCATACATCGAGCGTATGTGAACCGGGCTCACCCCGTGCCTGGCGCAAGAACGACGTGCTCAGCCTGGCCCCGGTCGAAGCGCGATCGCGGCCTCGATGCGATCAGTTCAGAGGTGTCGGTCGCCTCGCTCGTAGTCATCTATTGCCCGACGCATCTGCCGTACGGCCGCCTGGATCTCGGCCTCTAGCTGCTCTTCCGGAGTCAGGTAGCGCCGCACGACAGGCTGCCAATCGCTCAACCAGCAGTAGACGGTCCAACTCGTGACGCCGATGGCAAACAGAATCATGAAGATCGTCGTGATGGTCGTCGGCTCCATGCCTGAGTCCTTCGGCAGCAGTATCTATAGAGCAAGCCCTGGGTAGAGCGGGTTGGCGTCCAGCAGTTCGGCTGAGGCCGCCTTGGTGGATTCGGCTACGCCTTCGGCGAGCACGTACTTAGCCTTGCCCGGCCGCCCGCTTGACGCAATCGCAGCGGTCGTGTTCTTCAGTACGTTCACGATCAGCTCGGCCACTTTGTCGAACTCATCCGTACCGAATCCGCGAGTTGTGAGCGCCGGAGTACCGATCCTCACACCGGATGTGTACCAGGCGCCGTTGGGATCGGCAGGAATCGCGTTCCGATTG
>DASRJV010000143.1:0-3344 GCA_035649295.1 Propionibacteriaceae bacterium | reverse complement strand
TCCTGCGTCTGCGGCGACGGCGCTGAGATCGGTCGTGCGCAATACCTGCAGGCGCAAGCCGCGGGTATTCCGCCTGAATCGGCAATGAACCCGGTGCTGCTGAAGCCCGGCTCTGATCACCGATCGCATGTCGTGCTACGTGGCCGGCCCAGCGGCACCCTGGAATCCGGTGAGTATGTAAGCGGACGGGGCCACCTGGCAGCTGCAGCCTTTGCGGCCTACGACGAACTCTCGAGTCGCTTCGATGTGATCATCTGCGAAGGTGCCGGATCACCCGCTGAGATCAACTTGCGAGGCGGCGACTATGTCAATCTCGGATTGGCGCGAACGAAGACCCTGCCGGTGAGCGTGATCGGGGACATCGACCGGGGTGGCGTGTTTGCCTCGCTGTACGGCACGGTGGCGCTGCTCGATGATGACGACCGGCAGTTGATCAGAGCATTCCTGATCAACAAGTTCCGAGGCGACGTTGGGGTGCTGCGACCGGGATTGGACGAGATCACTAGGCGAACCGGCATACCGTTCGCCGGGGTCCTGCCGTGGCTTCCCGATGTCTGGCTAGACGCTGAAGACACACTCGAGGTGGCTGCCTGGCGCCACCAGAGTGCAGCCGCGGGAGGGCTCCGAGTAGCGGTCGTGCGGCTGCCACGGCTGTCGAATGGCACCGATGTCGAGGCGCTGGCGGCCGAGCCCGGAGTCGAGGTGGCCGTCACGACCGACCCGCAAGCAGTCGCCGGTGCCGATCTAGCCGTACTGCCCGGCACTCGATCCACAGTCAGCGATCTGGAATGGTTGCGTCGGACTGGACTAGCGGAGGTGATCGAGGCCAGGGTACGACGTGATGCGCCAGTGTTGGGAATCTGTGGCGGATACCAGATGCTGGCCCGGGTGATCAATGATCCGATCGAGTCAGGTCATGGGATCGTCAAAGGGCTCGGGTTGCTGCCGACAAAGATCAGCTTTGCTGCGCAGAAGGTGCTTCGGCGACCGAACGGCAGCTGGCGTGGACACCAGGTTGAGGCGTACGAGATCCACCACGGGATTGCCGAGATCCAAGGTGAGTCTGAGGCGTTCCTCGACGGCTGCCGGCACGCGCAGGTGTGGGGAACGATGTGGCACGGCGCCTGGGAGAACGACGGCTTCAGGCAGGCCTGGCTGACTGAGATCGCCGCTGCTGGTGGTTCTGCGTGGCATCCCGATCCCGACGCGCCAAGTTATCGCGTGCGGAGGGAAACCATGATCAACACCCTGGCGGATGCCGTGGAGCAACACGTTGACCTTCACCTGTTATTGGCGGGTACGCGCGTGGCTGGACGGCTGTGACTATTCAGGCGTTCGTCATCGGGATCGGCAGCGGGAATCCTGATCATTTGACACGCGAGGCTGTGTCGGCTCTCAACCGGGTGGACGTGTTCCTCGTTGCCGACAAGGGAGCAGCGAAGCACGATCTGGTCCAGCTGCGCCAGGAGATCTGCCGGACGCTCATCTCCCATGATCATTACCGTGTAGTCGAGGTGCCGGATCCGGAGCGAGGACCCGATCGGGAGCGGGACGCGGCCGACTATCAGGCCGGCGTAGCAGCCTGGCACGAGGCCCGGGCTTGGCAGTACGCAGAGATCATTGCCGCAGAGGTTGCCGACAGGGGCACGATCGGTTTCCTGGTGTGGGGTGATCCAGCCTTCTATGACTCGACCATACGCATCGTTGAGTCGATCAACGCGCTGGGCATTGATCTTGACTTGACTGTCATCCCCGGCATTAGCAGCATTCAGCTGCTGGCCGCGCGTCACAAGATCATTCTTAATCGGGTTGGTCAGCCGATTCACGTAACCACCGGCCGTCGGCTGCTCGATGAATACTCTGTGGCTCTTGGCGACGTGATCGTTATGCTCGACGGTGATTTGGCCTGCGGCGGCTTGATCGAGCCATTCGGTGACCTCATGATCTACTGGGGCGCTCAGCTGGGACTTCCGGATGAAGCGCTGATCTCTGGCCGGCTGCGAGAGGTCATAGACGAGATCAGGGCGAGACGTGCGGCCGTCCGAGTTGCTCGCGGCTGGGTGATGGACACCTACCTGCTCCGCCCGCCAGGCACACCGTAAGCCTGTCGCTGCAGCTGAAGGATATGGTGCTAGGCGTCTTCGATCCGGATCCGCAGGCGCCGGAAGCCGCGTCCCTTGCTCTCCATCTTCGTCACCGCGATGCGGCCGATCATGGCCGTAGATGCCACGTGCGTACCGCCGTCGGCCTGCATGTCGATGCCGTCGATGTCGACGATCCGCACCATCTCGATGTCCGGCGGCAGCAAGTCGCTCGCGGTGCGGATGATGTTCGGGATTGCCAGGGCCCGCTCCCGTGGAAGCACGCGGACGTCGATCCGCCGGTCGAGGCGTACCGCCTCATTGCAGGCGTCCTCGACGCGCTGCTTGAAGTCTGCGGGCACGTCGGGTAGGTCGAAGTCCATTCGGGCAATGAGCGGCTCCATGTTCCCGCCCGTAACTGGGGCGGCGAAGTCTCGCAGCACGACGGCGCTGAGCACATGCAGGCCGGAATGGGTGCGCATCAGGCTGGTACGGCGCTCGTCGTCGAGGCCACCGTGGACGCTTGTTCCCGCCGGGGGCAGTGGGTCTCCCTCCGCCGGCAAGAGGTAGAGGTCGTCACCTTTGCGCGTGCCCACGATCCGAGTCCGGACATTCCCCCACAGCAGCACGCCGTGGTCTGGCGGTTGCCCGCCGCCACCGGGATAGAAGGCCGACCGGTCCAGAACGATGCCCTGATCGGGGTCGGCGAACAGCACAACGGCGCTCCACTCGCGGATGGTGGGGTCGTCGAGGTCGAGGCGGTGGGTGTGGTGCCGATGTGGGTTCTCTGGCGCGGTCATGAATGCGATTCTGCAACGCGCCGTTCACCCTCCTGCCTGAAGTTCCGTATCTCCGGGTTCTGAGGCTTCCTCAAGCCGCACTCGGGGGTTTTCGAATGTATGGGCGAAAAGTGTCAGTGGTGGTCCGTAGTGTCTTGAGCATGTCAGTCGCTGCGGTCCTCGAGCCGGTCACGGATCTAGTCATCGATCCGAAGACCGTTTGGCTCGATGAGGTGCTGGCTGGTTTGGCTGACGGTGTTGCTGAGTGCGAGAGCCCCGGGAATTTGAGCGAGGTGCCGGACGCGGTGCGGGTTGATCGGATTGCGCGGCTGGAAAAGATCAAGGCGGCAGCCGCGGCGCTGCAGATGGCCGAATCGGTCAGATTCGGACAGTCGCAAGTGCAAACGCAGCTGGCGGCCGAGGTGCATCCGGACCGGATCGGCCGCGGCATCGCCGACCAGCTCGGCCTGGCCTGCAAAATCTC
>DASRJV010000142.1:0-3128 GCA_035649295.1 Propionibacteriaceae bacterium | reverse complement strand
CGTTGGACATCGCCAGCTGGCATCAGCCCGCTGCTGCCGCAGTATCTCGAGCCTTTCAGCGGCAGTCGAGGGCACGGGCGAGTCGGCGACGCCGGATCGGACTGGTCGGAGTCGCGGTAGGAACGCTTGCGGCCGTACTGGTGACCGTCAGCGCAGTGCACCGGCCTTACGTAGAACCACGCCCAGCGGGAGTCTGGACGTTCTCCCACACGGTCCGAAACCTCCCAGGCTGGTCGCTCCGCAGCCGAACCGTGGAGCGCGAATGGGAGACAACCATCCTGCGCGCCGAGCCGCCGGGAACCGGCAGATGCTCGGTTGCTGTCGGCGCCGCAGGCGCCACCTGGGTGCGGCAGCTGCCACGCCATCCGACAAAGGTCCGGGTCGGCACTCGCTCGGCTTTCTACGCGGAGCGAGTCTGGCCTAACGGTGGTGGAGCCATGCTGTGGTGGGAATACTCCGACGCCGCCTTGGTGATCATCGAATGTGGCGATCTGGCAGCGCCGCGCGAGGTGATGCCGAAGCTTGCAAACCGTGTGGCACTGGTGGCGGAGCCGATCTTGCTGCCCTATCGCATTCAGTCGTTGCCTCGGCACTATGAAGTCAGCTCAGTGGTCAGGGGACTAGTGAGCAACTCCACGGTGATCAACCTGGCCCGCAACGACTATCCGGAGGGCATCCTGCACATCAGCATTCGCTACCCGGCAGGATTGCCGATGTATGGGAACTACTCCTCCTTTGTGCCGCGCTACGCCAATGGCCGCCACGCTGCAGTGTGCCGGCCGTTTGCAGACAGTCATGTCTGCGTACGAGGCGAACTGACAACACCTGGTCGCATTGACATCGGAGCACAGCGTGGTGCACTCGCGGTGATCGATCGGATCGCCTCGAACCTCGAATTCGCTCCGAGCGCCAAAGACACCGCTAGCTGGTACGACGCTCGGCAAGCCCTGCCTTCCTGAGCCCCTTCTTGGGGCGTTCGCGCATCGCGCGTGAGGTCCGCCATTTTCCGACGCTCACGCCCCAGTAACAGGGATCAGCGTCTGCGGCCAAAGGCGATGACAGCGACCAGGCCGATGATGAAGATGACGCCTAACACCGTGCCCTCGATACCATGCCCCGTCGCGATCAGATAGACACAGGCTGCCAGGAACGCGAGGGTGATCACCACACCGTAGTTGAGACCGCGCGCGTTGAGCCGCACCTCGCGCTGATCAAGCGCAGCAATGCGATCCAATTCCTTCTCGATCACCGCGCGTGTCTCGGCATCAGCCTCGGCGTAGACCTGCAGCGGATCCTGATAACGGTCGTACCGAGATGACCGCTCGCTCATTGTTCCTCATTTCGCGGTTGATCGAAGAGATCGACGACCGGTTCGCCGCCTTCTGCCGGCGACTCGGCCGGACCGACCAGCTCCACCATCTGCTGCAGCGCCTGGCCGACGCGCTGCGGTGCAACCGACGGATCGACAGCATCGATGCGGGCGATTGCGTGTTCCAACCGGCCCCCGACGCTGTAGTGCACGCGCGGATACCTGGGTGGCGCGTACAGATAACTAAACCCCTTGAGCAGCGAACCCGCTGGTGAAGCGAAAGGAATGTTGAACCGGCGCACCGCAGGGCGGCGGCGGGGGGTGAGACTCGGCGGCTGGCGCCGACGTCCGGAGGGAAGGAAGAGGACCGCCAGGACCGTGACAATGACCAGCGCACTTCCGATTCCGATGAGCAGCAGGGCCCCCGTCCTCACGTGCACCTCCTCTCGCCAAACCCTAGTGATTCGTCAGCGTTTCAGAGGGCCATAGCCGACTAAGGCGCTGATATGTCGGTTATGGGACTGCAATTACCCATTTAGAAGCGGGCTGGCTCGACGTATTCGCCCCACTCCGCGCGCAGCGCGTTACAGATCTCACCGAGCGTCGCCTCAGCCCGCGCCGCCGCCAGCATGGGTTCGATCATGTTGCCATCGGTCCGGGCAACCTTGATCATCTCCGCTAGCGCGGCATCGACTGCAGCACCATCCCGAGAGGTCCGACGGATCCGAAGAGCCTCACACTGCTGGACTTCGACTTCGTGGCTGACCCGGAGGATCTCCAGTGGCTTGGTGATGGTTGCGGTGTGCACGTTGACGCCGACGATCTTCTTGTCGCCCTTTTCCAGCTGGGCCTGATATCGAAACGCAGAGTCGGCGATCTGTGCGGTGAACCAGCCCTCCTCAATGCCGAGCAAGATCCCAGACGTGATCGGCCCAATCTCGTGCTGCCGGGCAGCGCCGCCACCTAGTTCCTCTATCCGGTCGAGGACCGCCGCTACTTCGGCTTCGATCTTGTCGGTAAGCGCCTCGACGTACCAGGATCCACCGAGCGGATCGGCCACATTGACCACTCCGGTCTCCTCAGCCAGGACCTGCTGGGTGCGCAGCGCGATCTCCGCCGATTCCTCGGTAGGCAGCGCCAGCGTCTCATCCAGCGCGTTCGTGTGCAGCGAGTTGGTTCCGCCCAGGACAGCGGCCAACGCCTCGATGGCGGTTCGTACGACGTTGTTGTAGGGCTGCTGGGCAGTAAGCGAAACTCCTGCGGTCTGGGTGTGGAATCGCAGCGACTGTGCCCTGACCGTCTTCGCGCCGTACCGATCGCGCAGCCATCGAGCCCAGATCCGGCGTGCGGCCCGAAACTTTGCGATTTCCTCGAAGAAGTCGATGTGCGCATCGAAAAAGAAGCTCAAACCGGGGGCGAAGAGCTCGATGTCCAAAGCTCGCGACAGCCCGAGTTCGACGTAACCGAAGCCATCGGCAAGAGTGAAGGCGAGCTCCTCGGCGGCAGTCGATCCCGCTTCCCGGATGTGATATCCGGAGACGCTCAGCGGCTTGTACGCCGGGATCTCGCGGCTGCAGTACTCCATCATGTCCCCGATCAGACGAAGGTGGGGACCAGGTGGGAAGAGCCACTCCTTCTGAGCGATGTACTCCTTGAAGATGTCGGTCTGCAGGGTGCCGTTAAGGGTTGCTAGGTCGACTCCCTGCCGTTCCGCGGCCACCAGATACATGCAGAAGATCGGCACCGCCGGGCCGGAAATCGTCATCGACGTGGTGACCGCACCAAGATCAATTCCAGAGAACAGCAGATCCATGTCCGC